>JBILAW010000008.1:0-22801 GCA_044354025.1 Sediminibacterium sp. | reverse complement strand
ATCCAGTGTAATTAAATTCATCGGACCAAACCAATTGCATTGTGCCCGCTTTGCTAACTTTATTTGTTTTCTTATTTTGTTGACTTTGTGCAGACAAACTAGTAAAAATAAATAGACATAATAAAAGGGCGGATAATGATGTAGATAGTTTCATATAAGGATTGTTCGTATTATTTGTAGATTGATTGTCTAAATTAGGTATTTTATGCTGTTTTAGTTGGGGATTTTATAAAAGGGCCGTAAATTTGCGCAATGTTATTCAATAACCATATCCATCATTTTCATCTGCTATCAAATAGGTAAGCTGTAGATGTTGGTATGTATCAATATTAAACAAAGGGCTTACTACATAGTAAGCCCTTTTAATTTTTATAAATAGTATATGCGATTAAAATTAGCGGTTCAAAAATCAGGGAGATTAAATCAAGATTCCATGCAACTTTTAAAAGAATGCGGCATCGATATTAGCAATGGTAACAATCAATTAAAAGCAGAGGCAAGTAATTTTCCACTAGAAGTTTTCTTTTTAAGAGACGATGATATCCCACAGTATGTGCAAGACGGTGTTGCAGATATTGGATTTGTAGGAGAAAATGTGGTGTATGAAAAAGCAAAAAAAGTGGAAGTGGCTTATGCGCTTGGCTTTGGAAAATGCAGGTTGAGTTTTGCGATTCAAAAAGGAGAGCAGTTCACTGGCCCACAATTTTTAGCTGGCAAGAAAATTGCGACTAGTTATCCGGTATTGGTTCAACAATATTTAGATCAACACCAAATTAAAGCAGAAATTCATGAGATTAGCGGAAGTGTTGAAATCGCTCCTGGGATTGGACTTGCAGATGTGGTTTGTGATTTAGTAAGCAGTGGATCTACCTTATTCATGAATGGATTGAAAGAAGCGGAAACAATTTTAAACTCTCAAGCTGTTTTGGTTAAAAGAAATAACCTTCCCGCTGAATTGGTTCCTATATTGGAACGCTTATTATTCAGAATGGAGTCGGTTAAAAAAGCAAAGAAGCATAAATATGTTTTGTTGAATGCACCCAATGCACAACTAGACAAAATCATTGCGGTGCTGCCTGGTATGAAAAGTCCTACCATCGTTCCCTTGGCAACAGAAGGTTGGAGCAGTGTGCATACGGTGATTGAAGAAGCAGATTTTTGGAATTTAATTGAACAATTAAAAGCAGTAGGTGCCGAAGGTATTTTGGTAGTGCCTATTGAAAAAATGATTTTATAAGATGCAAGTTTTTGAAGAACCAATGAAACAGGAATGGGAAGCAATGTTGACGCGCCCAAATTTTGATGCAGCATTATTAATGCCGCAAGTACAATCAATTTTAGATGCAGTAGCGCTGGAAGGAGATGCAGCTTTGTTTAGATTTAGTGAAACATTTGATCAAGTACAATTAAAAACGATTGTCATTGATCCTGCTATGATACAAGCTGCGGAAGCACTGGTTGCGCCTGCATTAAAAGCTGCTATCCAATCTGCAAAAGTGAATATTGAGATTTTCCATCAAGCACAAATCAAGAGAGAGGAAAAAATAGAGACCATGCCTGGTGTATGGTGTTGGAGGAAATCTGTCGGGATCGAAAAAGTGGGTATTTATATTCCTGGGGGCACAGCGCCTTTATTTTCTACTGTGTTGATGCTAGGTGTACCTGCAAAACTAGCAGGATGTAATGAAGTGATTTTATGTACCCCTCCTAGAAAAGATGGCACAGTGGATCCTGCTATTTTATATGCAGCGGGTCTAGTAGGCGTCCAACAAATTTATACCATTGGAGGTGCACAAGCTATTGCTGCAATGGCATACGGCACAGCAACTGTGCCTAAAGTGTTTAAAATATTTGGTCCAGGCAATCAATATGTCACAGCGGCTAAACAATTAATACAACAACAGGGTGTGGCCATAGATATGCCAGCAGGACCAAGTGAAGTTTGTGTTTATGCAGATGAAACAGCGATCCCTTCCTTTGTGGCGGCAGATTTATTATCACAGGCCGAACATGGTGCAGATAGTCAAGTATTATTAATCGCAAGTAATAGAAATATTATTGACCTAGTGCAAATAGAATTAGAACTACAATTAGCTGAATTACCAAGGCAAGATTTTGCGACCAAGGCTTTAAGCCATTCAAAAGCAATAGTGGTTGCCTTAAGAGAAGATGCCATTCAATTGATCAATGCCTATGCCCCAGAGCACCTTATTTTATCGGTGGACAATGCCTTGGTGGTTGCAGAAAAAATCATCAATGCTGGTTCGGTATTCATTGGCAATTATTCGCCAGAATCGGTAGGGGATTATGCCAGCGGAACCAACCACACTTTACCTACCAATGGCCATGCAAAAGCCTATAGTGGCGTGAGTGTAGATAGTTTTGTAAAAAAGATCACCTTCCAACAATTGACCGAGATGGGATTGAAAAATATAGCACAAACTGTGATTCAAATGGCATCGGGGGAGCAATTGGAAGCCCATGCGCAGGCGGTGGCAATTAGAGTGAAAGAAATAGAATCAAAAATGTAATTTTAAGGACGAATTAAATTTGAACCATGGCATTTGAATTAGATAAATTGGTTAGGCCTAATATAAAAACATTAAAGCCTTATTCTTCTGCAAAGGATGAATATACAGGTGCCGCTAAAATTTTATTGGATGCCAACGAAAATAGTTTGGGTTCACCATTAACGAAATGGTACAACAGGTATCCTGATCCTTACCAAAAACAACTTAAAGAAAAGTTGGCCTTTGTAAAACAAATTGCAGCCAATCAAATCTTCATAGGTAATGGTAGTGACGAATGTATTGATATTTTATTTCGAACCTTTTGCGAACCCGGGAAAGATAATATCATTATTTGTCCTCCAACTTATCCTATGTATGAAGTGAGTGGGAATATCAATGATATTGCAGTTCAGAAAGCACCATTGTTATTGGACTACCAATTGAATGTGGCGCATATTGAACAATTGGTGAATGCCAATACTAAAATTATTTGGATTTGTTCGCCTAATAATCCAACAGGTAATTCTTTAGATCGAATTGATATTGAAACCATTTTAAATCATTTTGACGGCATTGTAGTGGTAGATGAAGCTTATATCAATTTTTCAAAACAAAAGTCATTTGTTCAATCCTTGATAGACTATCCAAATTTAGTGGTCTTGCAAACATTGAGTAAAGCATGGGGATTGGCTGGATTGAGATTAGGCATGTGTTTTGCAAGTCCAGATATCATTGGGTATATGAACAAAGTGAAAGCACCTTATAATATCAATATTGTAACACAGGAATTGGCATTGCAAGCTTTAGAAGAAGTGGGCCAGGTGAATGATATGATCCAACTTTTGGTTGATATGCGTAATGCACTAGCCGAAGTGATTGCATCTATGCCTCATGTGATTCAGGTATTCCCTTCGGATACTAATTTTATTTTAGTAAAAATCCCACAAGCAAGAAAATTATACGAATTCTTAATGTCTAAAGGCATTATTGTAAGAGATCGATCTGCTTTAGAATTATGTGAAGATAGCCTTAGGATCACAGTGGGTACGGAACAAGAAAATACTTTACTAGTAGATGCGATGTATGAATGGATAACCAATACTTTTGAATAACTTTAAACAAACATATTTTAACATAAAATCAATCATCATGTATAAATTAAGCAACTTTTTATTGGCTTGTGTTCTTGCTTTGTCAGTGAACGCACAAGAAAATGCAGGATTAAGATTACCTGCTGGATTTTCGGCAACTTTATTTGCAGATCAAATTGGTACTGCAAGACATATCGCTATCAATGACAAAGGGGTATTATTTGCAAAATTGAATAATGCAAATAAGGCAGGCCAAAGTATTGTACGTATGGAAGATGCCAACGGAGATGGTATTGCAGAAAAAATTAGTGGATGGGGAAAATATGGCGGAACGGGCATCTATGTGAAAGGGAATCAGTTGTATGCAAGCTCAGATGACGCAGTGTATTTGTATCAATTAGATGCGAATGGAGAAGTGACCAATCCTACTGCGCCTAAAACTATCATTAAAAATTTACACAGCAGAAGACAGCACGCATCTAAATCAATCACATTAGATCCTCAAGGTAATATTTATGTCAATATTGGTGCTTACTCCAATGCATGTCAAGAAAAAGATAGATCTGTAGGATCCAAGGGCATGATGCCTTGTCCAATTTTAGATTCTGCTGGTGGTATCTGGAAATTTGATGGTAATAAAGAAAATCAATCTTATGCGCAAGGTAAAAGATATGCTACAGGCTTAAGAAACGTGATTGGACTAGATTGGAACAATACCACCAATAGTTTATTTGTAACACAACATGGCCGCGATCAGTTGAATACTTTTTATCCAACTTTGTATACCGATGCTCAAAATGCAGATTTACCTGCAGAAACAATGTATGAAATGAAAGAAGGGGACGATGCTGGATGGCCTTATGTGTATTACGATCCATTTCAAAAGAAAAAAATACTTTCTCCTGAATATGGTGGGGATGGAAAATTAGAAGGCGGAAAAAATGCACTCGATCCTTTGGTTGCTTTCCCTGCACATATGGCGCCAATGGCATTGTTATTTTACAAGGGCAATCAATTCCCTGCTAAATATAAAGAAGGTGCATTTATTTCCTTTCATGGTTCTTGGAATAGAGCACCATTGCCTCAAGAAGGCTATTTTGTTGCTTTTGTGCCATTTAAGAATGGCAAGCCTGCTGGCGAATGGGAAATTTTTGCCAACGGATTTGCAGGAGCAGATAATAATAAAAGTCCAAGAGGCGCGAAAGCAAGACCATGTGGTTTAGCAGAAGGCCCTGATGGGAGTTTATATGTAAGTGATGACAGTAAGGGTGCAATTTTTAAAATTAGTTTTAATAAATAATGATGGGAAAAATGCAATTTAAAATAGTCAGCTTGATTGTTGTAGCCTTGTTTTATTGTGTTCAGTCGAATGCACAAAATATGCAAAAGGGTAAGAAAATTTATGAAGCTAAATGTCTTGCTTGTCACCAAGCAGATGGAGGTGGCGTGCCAAACATGAATGCGCCACTTGATGCCGCTTCCAATGTGGTGGGGAAAGATATCGCAAGACTGGTGCGTATCATCCGCTATGGATACAACGAACGTATTGCATTAGACGGTTTTTATTATAGCAATGCGATGACAGCTAGCCCAGACTTAAAAGACAATGAGATAGCAGATTTGTTAACTTATATTAGAAACAGTTGGTCCAATAAAGCAAGTGCAGTTACGATTGCTCAGGTGCAGGCGGCTAAAAAGAAGAAATAAATATAAAAGTAAAAGTAAACAATGCGACCAATTTTATTCATTGACAGAGACGGAGTGGTCCTAGAAGAACCTGCAACTGATTTTCAGATAGATCATATTGACAAGACTATTTTTGTACCTGGTGTAATTTCCAACTTACAAAAAATAGCCAACGATTTTGGCTACTATAAAGTCATGGTGACGAATCAAGACGGCTTGGGTACAGATACTTTTCCAATAGCTACTTTCCAACCTTTTCAAGATTTAATGGTACGCACTTTAAAAGGGGAAGGCTTTGTATTTGATGAAATGCATATTGATTCAACTTTTGCAAAAGACAACGCAGCTTCCAGAAAGCCGGGAATAGGTTTGGTCAAGCATTTGATGAACGATAATCAATTTGATTTAAGCAACTCTTTTGTGATTGGTGACCGTTGGTCGGATATTGAATTGGCAAAAAATATAGGATGTAAAGCCATCTATTTAAAATCCAATTTGCATACTTTGACAGCAGAACAAGAAATAGCCTTAAGGCCTTTTATTGCTTACGAAGCAACCAATTGGGATGAGATTTATCAATTTTTGAAACTAGGATTGAGAACCGTCCTGCACGATAGAAATACCAAAGAAACAAAAATTCATATTGAATTGAATTTAGATGGAAAAGGCGATGCAACAATCCACACGGGGCTAGGTTTTTTTGATCATATGTTAGAACAAATTGCAAGACATGGCGCATTGGACATGAAGGTTCAATGTGATGGTGATTTACATATTGACGAGCACCACACGATTGAGGATGTGGGTATTGCTTTAGGAGAAGCTTTTGCAAAAGGATTAATGGACAAAAGAGGGATGGAAAGATACGGCTTTGCGATTCCAATGGATGAGGCAGAAGCAAAAGTCTTGATTGATTTTGGTGGAAGAAATTGGATCGTTTGGGACGCGGAGTTTAAACGAGAAAAAATTGGAGAAATGCCAACCGAGATGTTTTTTCACTTTTTTAAATCCTTTAGTGATGCGGCAAAAGCCAATATCAACATCAGTTGTAGAGGAGAGAATGAACATCATAAGATTGAGGCCATCTTTAAAGCCTTTGCTAAAGCCATCAAAATGGCTGTCAAGAGAAATCCTGCCAGCGATGCTTTACCTAGCACAAAAGGGGTCTTATAAGCCTAACAATCAATAGCCCTTTGCCTGAGGTTTTTTTGGTTTAAAATACTGAAAGCCTTAAATTTGTACTCGAATGAAAACAATAAACAATTTTTGGTGGTGGCATACAAACTCCGTTGGGGTATTGTAAGGTCGTGACCGTAATTGTCAAGCTATACATCAACCCCGACAGATTCTGTCGGGGTTTGTTTTTTTAACGAATGATCAACTAAGCTACTAAGATGAAAAAAATTATAATACAAACTGAGGTGACTACAATGCTCGCCGATACATTTACACCTGTTGGCATCTATCTACGTTTGAGAGATCGATTCAGAGATACGATTTTATTAGAAAGTACGGACTCGCATGCTGCTGAAAATAGTTATTCATTTATTGGAGTGAATGCGATTGGGGGGATTGAAATATCTAGCTTGAATGAAATAGAATATAAATATCCAAAGCAAGAGCCTCAAAAAGAAGTCATTCAAAATGTGCAGGATGCGCCTGATCGAATTTGGTCCTACATGCAACATTTTGAGATGCAAACATCCACTCAAAAAGAAACCGCTTTTGCGCAGGGCTTATATGGCTACACCACGTATGACGCCATCCCATTTTTTGATACCATTGAATTTAAGGAAGGTGCGCCAGTGATCCCCTTGATGCGTTATCGATTATACCAATACGTGATTGCATTCAATCATTTTAAAGACGAGTTATATATCTGTGAAAATAAAATAGAGGGCATCGATTCTGAATTAGACGCATTAATATCTTGCATTCAACATAAAGACGTGCCTCAATATCCATTTAGTATAGTGGCCGCGGAATCTTCCAACTATACCGATGAAGCTTATCGCGTGGCTGTACAAAAAGGGATTCAACATTGTATGCGTGGAGATGTGTTTCAGATTGTATTGAGTAGAAGGTTTCAACAACAATTTGCCGGAGATGAGTTCAATGTATATAGGACTTTAAGAAGCATCAATCCTTCTCCCTATTTATTCTTTTTTGATTATGGGGATTATAAATTAATGGGGTCTTCGCCAGAAGCGCAAATCATTATCAAAGAAGGTAAGGCTGTGGTACATCCTATTGCTGGTACATTTAAAAGATCTGGTGATGAAGCCGTAGATGCGGAAAGAACAAAAGCTTTATTGCATGATCCAAAGGAGAATGCAGAACATGTGATGCTAGTTGATTTAGCGAGAAACGATTTAAGTAGGGTTTGTACCGAAGTGCGTGTAAAACATTTTCGACAAGTACATTATTATAGTCATGTGATTCATTTGGTGAGTGAGGTAGAAGGCAAGGTGGCCAAAGAAGCCAATCCATTTCATTTAATTGCAAAAACTTTTCCTGCAGGCACATTAAGTGGTGCACCAAAATTTAAAGCAATGCAATTAATCGATGGGATTGAACCAACTAAAAGGTCTTATTATGGAGGCTGCATTGGTTTTGTCGGCTTTAACGGCAGTTGCAATCAAGCCATCATGATTCGTACTTTCTTGAGTAGGCAAAATACATTGACCTATCAAGCAGGTGCCGGTGTGGTTGCAGCAAGTGATCCAGAAAGCGAATTACAAGAAGTGAATAATAAATTGAATGCATTAAAGATGGCTATTGTAATGGCTGAAAAAATTTAAAATAGATCCAATGAAAATATTAGTATTTGATAATTACGATTCATTCACATATAACTTGGTTCAATTGATCAAGGAGCAGTCGAATGCTTCGGTGGATGTATTCAGAAATGATGAAATTCCTTTGGAAGCAGTCAAGGCCTATGATAAAATTTTATTGTCACCTGGTCCTGGCATTCCATCTGAATCGGGTTTACTCATTCCTCTAATTCAGGCATACGCTGCCACTAAATCTATCTTAGGTATTTGTTTAGGACAACAAGCCATCGCAGAGGCATTTGGAGGCAGTTTAACCAATCTCTCAAAAGTGTATCATGGTATTGCAACGCCTGTTGAATTGATTGGTGATTCAGTTTTATTTGAAGGGCTTCCAAAAACTTTTAACGTAGGAAGGTACCATAGTTGGGTAGTGAACGAACATGATTTACCCGCAGCATTAAAAATAACTTCTAAAGATGCAGATGGTTATATCATGTCCTTAGAACATATTACCTATGATGTAAAAGGCGTACAATATCATCCGGAAAGTGTTTTAACGCCCGAAGGTGCTAAGATCATTGGTAACTGGTTGAAAAACTAATAAAATAATTTGATGAAAAAGATTTTACAATATTTATTTGAACATAAAACTTTGAGTCGAGCCACTGCGAAGGAGGTCTTGGTTCAGATTGCGCAAGGTGCATACAATGAACACGAAGTAACGTCTTTTGTGACTGTGTTCTTAATGCGAAGTATCACGATAGACGAATTAATGGGCTTTAGGGATGCATTGCTTGCGCTTGCAGTGCCATTGAATTTAGGCATAGACAATGCCATAGATATAGTGGGTACTGGCGGAGATGGTAAAGACACATTCAATATTTCTACTTTAGCCTGTTTTATTGTGGCAGGCGCAGGGCAGCCTGTTGTGAAGCACGGGAACTATGGTGCATCTAGTGTGAGTGGCTCATCCAATGTGATGGAGCAACTAGGATATGTATTTAAAAATGACGAAGCAGCATTGAATAAAGAAGTGAAAGAAGCGGGCATTTGTTTTTTACATGCACCCTTGTTTCATCCAGCACTCAAAACCGTAGGTCCAATTAGAAGAAATATGGGACTTAGAACTTTCTTCAATATGCTTGGTCCTATTGTGAATCCAGCAAAGCCAGCTTATCAATTGATTGGGGTCTATAATTTAGAGATGGCAAGGTTATACAATTATGTGATGCAATCTTTAGGAAATGAATTTACATTGATCCATAGTTTGGATGGGTATGACGAAATTTCATTGACCTCTGATACTAAAATCATTTCCAATAAAGGGGAATTTATTATGACGCCTTATCAATTAGGTAAGCGTAAAGTATTCCCTGAAGAATTGTATGGAGGCAATACAGTAGAAGCGGCGGCTGAAATATTTAAAAAAATTATCCAAGGGAAAGGAAGCTGGTCCCAAAATGCAGTGGTATTAGCCAATGCGGCCATGGCGCTTCAAGTAACCGGACAATATGAAAACTATGAAGCAGCTTTTCAGGCAGCAGTAAAAAGTTTAGAGTCTGGCGCAGCCAACAATTGTTTAAATCAATTAATCAATTTACAGTAATGTCTACCAATATCCTAGCAAATATTATCGATCATAAAAAAATCGAAGTAGCCGAAAGGAAAACGCAAATAAGTGTTGCGCAATTAGAAGCTATGCCATTATTCAATCAAGTTGGCTATTCATTAAAATTGAATTTATTGAATCCAGCCTTGACGGGCATCATTGCAGAATTTAAAAGACAGTCACCTTCCAAAGGTGTGATCAATGCGACTGCTTCGGTGGCGGAAGTGGCAAATGCCTACACGCAATTTGGGGCAGCAGGTATTTCGGTATTAACTGACAATGCTTTTTTTGGAGGAAGTATGGATGATTTGAGTATTGCAATAAAAAATCCAATACCAGTATTAAGAAAAGAGTTTATTATAGATGAGTTTCAATTGATAGAAGCAAAAGCATACGGCGCTTCGGTGATTTTATTGATTGCTGCTTGTCTAACACCAGCATCAACGCATTCCTTGGCGACATTTGCAAAAAGCATTGGATTAGAAGTGTTGTTGGAGATGCATGACGCAACCGAACTTGGACATATTTCGGATGCTGTGGATTTTGTAGGCATTAATAATAGAAGTTTAAAATCATTCGAAGTCAATATCGAACATAGCTTACAACTCAAGAACCAATTGCCAAAAAATTTATTAAGTATTGCGGAAAGTGGTATTTATAGTTTGGAAACTTTTAAGTTGTTAAAAAAAGAAGGCTTTGATGGTTTTTTAATGGGAGAATATTTTATGAAGCAGGACAATCCTGCTGCAGCTTTTGAATTGTTTGTCACATCCATAAAATCCGATAAAGATGCAGTTTAAAGTATGTGGCATAACTAGTATAGAACAAGCAACCGCATTGCAAGCAATGGGGGTGCACTATATTGGCTTTATATTTTATCCAAGTTCAAAGCGCTATGTCTTAGAAAAATTAAGCTTAGATGATCTAGCTAATTTCAAACCCATAGGTGTCAAAAAAGTAGGTGTCTTTGTAAATGAGCCATTGGAACAATTACTAGAAATAACGCAAGCAGCTGGTTTGGATCTAGTACAATTACACGGAGATGAAACACCTGATTATTGTGCCGTACTGCGTCAAAAAGTAGCAACGATTAAAGTATGTAGAGTGGGTGCAGCAGTGCCGGATTTTGCAGCATATGAGTCAGTGGTAGATTATTTCTTATTTGATACAGATAGCGCATTATATGGAGGAACCGGGCAGCATTTTAATTGGGAATTAATCAAAGGGTCAACCATTCCCAAGCCCTATTTTCTGAGTGGGGGCATTGGTCTTAACGATGTACAAGGTGTGCAGGTGATGGAAAAAACAAAGGCAGGAAAATCATTACTTGCTTTAGATATCAATAGTCAATTTGAATTGGCACCAGGGGTGAAAGATTTAGAAAAAATAAAAATTTTTATCAATGCATTTATTTAACGAATTAACCAATTATCAGCAGCCAAGCGAAGAAGGCTATTATGGGCAGTATGGTGGGGCCTATATTCCAGAAATGCTGTATAGTAATGTAGAGACATTGAAAACACAGTATCTGCAGATCATGGATGATCCTGCTTTTAAAGCCGAAGTGGCGGCCTTACTTAAGGATTATGTAGGCAGACCAACGCCATTATTTTATGCAGAAAGATTGAGTGCAGAAATTGGCGCTAAAATTTATTTAAAACGCGAAGACTTATGTCATACCGGGGCACATAAAATTAACAACACCGTTGGGCAAATTATTTTAGCACAAAGATTGGGTAAAAAGAAAATCATTGCTGAAACTGGTGCTGGTCAACATGGTGTGGCTACTGCAACTGTTTGTGCGTTAAAGGGAATGGAATGTGTGGTGTATATGGGTGAAAAAGATATTGAGCGACAAGCCCCAAACGTGGCCAGAATGAAAATGTTGGGTGCAACTGTGGTACCTGCTAAAAGTGGCAGTAAAACTTTAAAAGATGCCACCAATGAAGCCATTCGTGCATGGATCAATGAACCTGATACCACACATTATATTATTGGCAGTGTGGTAGGACCGCATCCTTATCCAGATATGGTCGCTCGTTTTCAAAGTGTAATTAGTGCAGAAATGCGCACGCAATTGGAAGCAGTCACCGGATCGCAATTGCCAACACATGTGGTGGCTTGTGTAGGAGGAGGAAGTAATGCCGCGGGTGCTTTTTATCATTATTTAAATGAACCTACTGTAGAATTAGTCGCTGTAGAAGCAGCTGGTCATGGAGTGCATTCTGGAATGAGTGCAGCAACGACCCAATTAGGTAGTGCAGGTATTTTGCATGGCAGTAAAAGTATTGTGATGCAAACCAAGGATGGACAAGTAGTTGAACCTCATAGTATTTCTGCTGGTTTAGATTATCCTGGCATTGGACCATTGCATGCTTTTTTATACGAAAGCAAGCGTGGTACATTCATGAGTGCTACAGACGAAGCGGCACTTAAATGGGCTTTTCATTTATCCGAAATAGAAGGGATTATTCCAGCCTTAGAAACTGCACATGCATTTGCTGTTTTACCCGAAATGAATTTAAAACCAACCGATGTGGTGATTGTTTGTTTGAGTGGTAGAGGGGATAAAGATTTAGCGACCTATATGCAAGCAATGGATATGAAATCATAGTGATCAATATGGACGCATTTAAATAATGCGTCTTGAAAAATAAAAATTATGTCAAGGTTAACGGAATTATTTGAACAAAAAAATAAGCGTGTTTTAAATGTTTACTGCACAGCAGGCTATCCTCATTTGAATAGCACCATGGAAGTGATGGAAAGCTTGCAAAAAAATGGGGCCAATATCATTGAACTAGGCATGCCCTATAGTGACCCACTCGCCGATGGTGAAGTGATTCAAAATAGTAGTCTTGTTGCATTGAATAATGGCATGACCATTGATACCTTATTTGAGCAATTGGAAAAGATGCGTTCATCCATTCATATTCCAGTGGTGTTGATGGGTTATATGAATCCTATTTTACAATATGGCTTGGAGGATTTTTGTAAAAAAGCAAAATCAGTGGGGGTGGATGGTTTAATCTTACCCGATCTGCCTTTATATGAATTTGAAAAAGTGTATGGTGCAACAATTAAAGCGAATGATTTAGACTTTATTTTTTTAGTGACGCCTGAAACACCAGAAACAAGATTGAGAAAGTTGGATAGTTTAAGTGCTGGATTTTTGTATGCAGTGAGTTCGTCTGCAACGACGGGAACAGATAAAGATTTCACTAAAGTTGCCATGTACCTGGAAAAATTAAAATCAATGCAATTAAAAAATCCATTCTTAGTAGGATTTGGGATTAAGGATAAAGCGAGTTTTGATGCGGTGAATGTTTTTGCAAATGGTGCCATCATTGGTTCTGCATATATACAAGCTTTGTCTAAGGGAAAGGATGTGGAAACTACTACAAAAACTTTTTTAGAAGGGGTATTAAGCAACTAAAGCATTCAAATAAAGATGAACCTAACGATCGTACAATACAATGCAGGCAATATCCAGTCTGTGCTATATGCCCTAGAAAGACTAGGTGTAGCAGCAACAGTGACCGATGACCCAGCAATGATTCAAGCTGCGGACAAAGTGATTTTTCCTGGAGTAGGCGAAGCGAGCACAGCCATGGCTTATTTGAAGGAAAGAAATTTAGACCAAATCATTATTGCTTTAAAACAACCCGTCTTGGGAATATGTTTAGGCATGCAATTGATGTGCAAGCACTCTGCAGAAAATGATACCAAATGTTTAGGCATTTTTGAAGAGCAGGTATTGGCATTCAAGACAACTCAAAACACATTCAAAGTCCCACAGATTGGCTGGAATAACATTACAAATTTAAAATCAGCACTATTCAATGGGGTACCAGAAAATAGCTATACTTATTTTGTGCATGGATTTTATGCTGGACTAGGGGATAATACGATTGCGACTACAGATTATATCCAGCCCTATAGCAGTGCATTGCAAAAAAATAATTTTTATGGGGTACAATTTCATCCAGAAAAATCTGCAGGAGTTGGGGAACAAATCATTCAAAATTTCTTATCCCTAAAATCTTAAAGTACATGCAAATTATTCCAGCAATCGATATTATTGAAGGCAAATGCGTTCGGTTAACAGAAGGGGATTATGCCCAAAAGAAAATCTACAACGAAGATCCATTAGAAGTAGCAAAGCAATTTGAAGGGGTTGGTTTAATGCGTTTACATTTAGTGGATTTAGATGGCGCCAAATCAGGCGCTGTGGTGAATTGGAAAGTGCTCGAAAAAATAGCCAATAAAACAAGTTTAGTCATTGACTTTGGCGGCGGTATAAAAACAGAAGCTACTTTGAAAACAGTATTAGATACCGGCGCAACTTACGCCACAATAGGCAGTCTAGCTGTAAAGGAAAGAGCTACTTTTGAGCAGTGGATTGAAGGTTTTGGTGCTAATATTTTTATGTTGGGTGCAGATGTGCATGCCGAAAAAATTGCTGTTGGTGGCTGGCTTGAAAAAACTGAAATATATGTGTATGATTTTATAGGGTCTTATATGAATAAAGGGGTGACACAAATCTTTTGTACAGATATTCAAAAAGACGGCAAATTAGAAGGTCCATCCATTGAACTCTATCAAAAAATCCTACAACAGTATCCAAGTTTACAATTGATTGCAAGTGGAGGCGTCAGTCAGTTAAAAGATTTAGAAGAGTTAAGAACTATTGGATGTTCCGGCGCCATTGTTGGAAAAGCGATTTATGAAAATAAAATAAGCTTATCGGAGCTTTCGACATTTTAAAATCAATATGTATCCATCCACTTAAAAGTGGGCCCTATATAAAACTATGCTAACAAAACGAATCATATCATGCTTGGATATTAAAGACGGCCGCACTGTGAAAGGGGTGAACTTTGAGCAAATCAGGGATGCCGGTGATCCAATTGAGTTGGCTGCATTGTATGCTAGTCAAGGTGCAGATGAATTGGTTTTTTTAGACATTACTGCAACTATTGAACAAAGAAAAACTTTGAGCGCATTGGTGCATAAAATTGCACACCACATTAATATTCCATTCACTGTGGGAGGAGGTATTAAAACAGAAGCCGATGTGCGGGTGCTATTGCAAAATGGTGCAGATAAAATTGCTATCAACACTGCCGCATTTTTAGATCCTACAATAATCAGTCGATTTGCAAAGCAATTTGGGAGTCAATGTATCGTGTTGGCGATCGATGCAAAATGCGAAGCTGACAACAAATGGTATGTCTATTTAAATGGAGGCAGAACCAAGACAGATAAATTAGTAATTGATTGGGCAAGGGAAGCGGTGGATTTAGGTGCGGGAGAAATTTTATTAACTTCTATGAACCATGATGGCACAAAACAAGGATTTGCTTTAGACATTACTGCCCAACTCTCCGAAAATCTACCTGTACCAATTATTGCATCAGGTGGGGGTGGAACGGAAGCGCACTTTTTAGAGGTGTTTGCAAAGGGTAAGGCAGATGCAGCTTTGGCTGCGAGCGTTTTTCACTATAAAGAAATCACTATCCCTGATTTAAAAAAATTTCTACATCAAAATGGCGTACCAATTAGAATCTAAAATATTTCAATAACACATTTATAACAATACTAATAATCATCCTATGAATATCAATTTTACTAAATACACAGATGGCTTGGTGCCTGCAATCGTGCAAGACGCATCCACAAAAAACGTTTTGATGTTGGGCTTTATGAATCAGGCTGCAGTGGATGCCACCATCTCCTTACAAAAAGTCACTTTCTTTAGTCGTTCAAAAAATAGGTTATGGACCAAGGGCGAAGAGAGTGGTAATCATTTAAACTACTTAAGCATGGCATTGGATTGCGATGAGGATACTTTATTAATACAAGCCAACCCTGTTGGTCCAGTCTGTCATACTGGTGCAGACACTTGTTGGGGGAAGGAGAATACAATTGAATCCCATGATTTTTTAGTTCAATTAGAGCAAGTTATTGAACAAAGAAAAACTGCTGACCCAGACAGCTCTTATGTTGCCAGTTTATTTTCTAAGGGTATCAATAAGATTGCTCAAAAAGTAGGGGAGGAAGCAGTAGAACTAGTGATTGAAGCTAAAGATCAAAATAACGATTTATTTCTAGAAGAATCAGCAGACCTTCTTTTCCATTACCTCATGCTGCTACAGGCAAAAGGCTATAAACTGGCAGATGTGGTTAAAATTTTAAAAATGAGGCACAAGGCCTAGTGCCTAACGAGATTAAATTAATATATTTGACTATTAATAAAAAACTATGAAAAAAAATATTATCGCAATTGCTTTGATTTTGGCTAGTCCATTTGTGCAAGCCCAATCATTGAATTTGCAAGGTAAGTTGACGAATGTGAAAGACGCTGCAACAGTATCATTAATTGATGACGTTTCCAATAAAGAATTAGTCTCTGGTAAATCTATTGCAGGTAATTTTAGTCTTCAAACACAATTAGAATTTCCAAGTTTATTAGTACTTAGTATTGATGGTATAACCCAAAAAATACCAGTTTTTGTAGGCAATGAAAATGTGTTAGTTGAAGGTGATGTGCAAAATGTGGCTGCTTTAAATATTACTGGTTCTGTAAGTCATGATGTATACAAAGTATATATGAATGCATTGAATCCAAAGATGTTGCCTTATATCACGAATATGCAAGCTGCAAATATAGAAAAAAATACTGCAAAAAAAGATTCATTGAATAGTGCAGCTGCTACTCAATCTATGGATATCATTGCTACATTCAATACAATGTCTAAAGCAAATGCAGGTTCGCCAGTTACAACTTTGATGTTGTTGCAGTTTTCAAATATTTTTCCTGAAATTAAAGAGAACCTTGCGTCTATTTATGAAACATTAGCGCCATCTGCCAAGAAAGGCCCATTTGCTGAATTCATTGACAAAACAATTGCTTCATCTACTTTTGGACAGATAGGGACAGCGCTTCCTGATTTCACACAAAATGATGTCAACGGAAAGCCTTTTACACTATCTTCTTTAAAGGGTAAGTATGTATTGGTTGACTTTTGGGCTAGCTGGTGTGGCCCATGCAGAGCAGAAAATCCAAACATTGTTAAGGCCTTCAATAAATTTAAAACAAAAAACTTCACTGTCTTGGGTGTTTCATTAGACCAGGATAAACCAAAATGGTTAGAGGCAATTAAGAAAGATGGCCTTGCTTGGAATCATGTAAGTGATTTGAAATACTGGAACAATGCTGTGGCAGCTCAGTTTGGTATCCAAAGCATCCCTGCTAGTTTTTTAATTGACCCAACTGGTAAAATTATTGCAAGAGATTTAAGAGGGGCTGATTTAGATAAATTTTTAGCAACGAATTTGAAATAGACTTCTTGAAACTGATTTAAGAATTTGGCTTTCATAGCACTAAAAAAAAGTCCCGAATATGTTCGGGACTTTTTTATGAATTATATCTTTATTTAACTTGAATGGAATTAGCGAGCCAACTCTTTGAAATAGGTTGCAACCATTCAGTTTCTAGTGTTGCTTTTGTATTAACTAAATTATTAAAATAGAGGGTATCCATGGATAGTAAACTATTTTCAAGTGCATAGTTCAATTGAGTTTGAGGAATAGTCTGCACTTTATCTTTAATATAAAAAGCTAAAAGTGTTCGGTTGAACATTTGAACCCCTGTCATTTGTTCAATGGCTTTAATCACATGTACAGAACTATCTGTACTGCATCCTCCAACTGTCGTGGCAGTTTCGTCGGCCATGATAAGAATAAATTGGCCATACAACACCGTGGCATAGCCTTTTACTTTTGCACCATGACTTTTCCAGTCTGCAACAAAATTTTCTAGCAATGGCTCCAGTTCAAAAATCTCGCCCATGGTGAAAGTCCTGTTGGCTTGGTAGATCCAAACCTTTGACTGGGGATCGAAATTTTTTGGAAGTATTGTAGGTAAGTCTACCATATGTAATTTATTATGTTGCTTTCGCAATGATTTATTGTATTGCTTTCGCAATGATTTCTGCAATGTCTAATACTTCTGTTTTCACTTCTTCGTCTCTGTTCTTAATGCCATCGGTCATCATGGTATTGCAAAATGGACAGGCACTTGCTACAAAATCAGCTTTTGTTTCAATGGCTTCGTCTGCTCTTTCCATATTCACTCTTGTCGTACCTTTTTCTTCCTCTTTAAACATTTGAGCACCGCCTGCGCCACAACAAAGCCCTTTAGATTTACATCTGCGCATTTCTTTTAATTCAATATCCAATGATTCTAATACTTTTCTTGGTGCTTCATAGATATCATTGGCTCTTCCTAAATAACAACTATCATGGTAGGTGATTGTTTTACCTTTCCATTCATTGCTATCCGAAATTTTAATTTTTCCAGTTTCAATTAATTCCTGTAAAAACTGCGTATGGTGAATCACATCGTAATTACCACCCAATGCTGGATATTCGTTCTTTAAAGTATTGAAACAATGCGGACAAGTCGTGACGATCTTTTTTATTTCATAAGCGTTCATGACTTGTATATTTTGATAGGCCATCATCTGAAACATGAATTCATTGCCGGCTCTTCGCGCAGGATCACCAGTACAAGCTTCTTCCTTACCTAATATCGCATAGACCACACCAGCTTTATCTAAGATGGTCGCAAATGCTTTCGTAATTTTTTGTGCTCTTTGATCAAAGCTCCCTGCACATCCTACCCAAAATAAAACTTCTGGCTTTGTTCCGGCAGCCATCATTTCTGCCATTGTAGATACTTTCATAATTATTTATTTTAAGATTGCTTTGTCCACGCGTCTCTATCGTCTGGAGCGAATTTCCAAGGTGCAAAATTGTTTTCTATATTGCTAAACATACCATTCCATTCTGATGGCGCATTACTATCTTCCATAATCAATGACCTTCTTAATTCTACAATGATATCCATTGGAGAGATACTCACCGGGCATTCTTCCACACAGGCATTGCAGGTAGTACAGGCCCTTAATTCCTCTATGGTAATATGATCGTTCAATAAGGATTTTCCGTCGTCTACAAATTGTCCATTCACATCTATATTTTTTCCAACAATTTCAAGACGATCTCTGGTATCCATCATGATTTTTCTTGGACTCAATAATTTTCCAGTGCTATTTGCAGGACAAGCTGCACTACATCTTCCACATTCAGTGCAACTGTAGGCGTCCATTAAATTCTTCCAACTTAAATCCATCACATCTTTCGCGCCAAATTTTTCTGGAGCTGCTGCATTGGTAGGGGCTAATTCTGGTTGCATGGCATAAAGCACTTCGTTTTGTATAGCCACCATATTGTGCATTTTACCTTTTGGTTCCAATGAAGCATAGTAGGCATTTGGGAAGGCCAATACAATATGTAAATGTTTGGAATAAGGCAAGTAATTCATAAAGCCATAGATCCCTAAAATATGCATCCACCAAGCGGACTGCTCAATGGTATGTAATTGATGCTCGTTCAAACTAGATAAGGATGGTTTGATCCAGGAAGAGATGATAAAATTTGAAGCAGGATCTGCGGCATTCATCAATAAAAACAAACCCATTAATACCATCTCTATTACTAAAATTAAATTAGCATCCGTTTTTGGCCAGCCTGTTAAGTCATTGCTGATTAATCTTTTTACACGTAGGATATTTCTTCTTGACAAGAAGAAAATACAAGCTACAAAAACCAAAAGGGCTAAAATTTCAAAACTATTGATTAAGAAGGGGTAAAGTCCACCAAGAAATGGTGCAAAAAAACGATGGGTGCCCGCAATACCATCAATGATGATTTCAAGTAGTTCAATATTGATAATGATAAATCCAACATAAATAATTAAATGCAATAAAGCCACTGGAATATTTCGGAACATTTTCTTTTGCCCTAAAGCCAACATAAAAACATTCTTCCATCTAGCAATTGGTTGATCATTGAGTTCAATGGATCTTCCAAGATGTATATTTCTTTTGATTCTAAGTATCTTTTTAGCAAAAATGTAAAAAGCAATAACCGTTAGGAGTAGAAAAATAATATTGCTGATGAATTCCATGGTGAATAGCATTTTGACTGAAACACGAATTTAATCCATTTCCTTTAGTCTCCTACTTAAAATACCCTCAAATAATACACAGATTACCACGAAACTAATACTGATTTTATGGGTTTTTTTAAGCAGAATTATTTAATTTGCCACTATTCCTAGTATTTCAATCCATTCCATTATGAGTCAAGCAATCCATGAAAAAATTGCAAGCTGGTTAACCGGTAATTTCGATGCTGCCACAAAGGAGGAGATCAGGTCATTACAGGCCAATCATCCCGACTTGTTAGAAGATGCATTTTACAGAAATCTTGAGTTTGGAACAGGAGGATTGAGGGGTCTGATGGGTGTGGGTACCAACAGGGTCAATAAGTATACCATTGGGATGGCAACGCAGGGGTTTTCTAATTATTTATTAAACACCTATCCAAATGCATCTATATCCGTTGTGGTGGGGCATGATAGTCGAAACAATTCCAGGTTCTTTGCAGAAACAACCGCCCAGGTTTTTGCCGCAAATGGCATTAAAGTGTATTTATTTGAAGATTTAAGACCAACTCCAGAATTAAGTTATGCTATTCGAACACTACAATGCAAAGCCGGGGTAGTTTGTACTGCTTCGCATAATCCAAAAGAATACAACGGCTATAAAGCCTATTGGAATGATGGAGGTCAATTGGTGCCACCACATGATAAAAATGTGATTACCGAAGTGGAAGCCATTCAGTCTTTAGAAGAAGTAAAATGGAATGGTGGAGATGCATTGATTGAAATTATCGGGGCCTCCATGGATGATGCCTATATTAAAATGCTACAATCTTTAAGTGTTTACCCAGAAGTGATTGCAGCACAAAGTGATTTGAAAATTGTGTACACTCCAATTCATGGCACTGGCATTACATTGGTTCCAAAAGTATTGGCGGCATATGGTTTCAAGAATGTACATATTGTAGAGGAGCAGGCTACACCAGATGGTAATTTTCCGACTGTGGCTTATCCAAATCCGGAAGAAAGTGAAACAATGCGTATTGGCCTAGAAAAAGCAAAGGCATTGGATGCAGATATTCTATTAGGTACCGACCCAGATGCAGATAGAGTAGGCATTGGTGTAAAAAATCATAAGGGAGAATGGGTCTTAATGAATGGCAATCAAACTGCGGTCTTGGCATTTGCCTATATGATGGAAGCCAGAAGAGCAAAAGGTATTGCAGCGCCGAATGATATGGTGATTACAACTATTGTGACCACCGAGATGATCAATGAGGTAGCTAAACAAAATCAAGTGAATTGCTACAATGTGTTGACAGGCTTTAAGTGGATCGCTGAATTGGTTAAAGAAAAAGAAGGGAAAGAAAATTATATCATTGGGGGAGAAGAGAGTTTTGGCTTAATGATTGGAGATCAAATTAGAGATAAGGACGCGGTGAGTGCAGTGGCTTTATTATGTGAGATGGCGGCCTATGAAAAAAGTAAGGGCAGGTCTTTGTTTGATAAAATGATTGAATTGTATATGCAATATGGGTTCTATTACGAACAGTTAATTAGCATTACTAAAAAAGGCATGAATGGTCAGCAAGAAATTGCAGCGATGATGGAAGGCTTTAGAAAACAACCACCAACTGAAATTGCAGGAAAGAAAGTGGTTACCTTATTGGATTATCAACTGCAATTAAGTACTGATTTACTAACTGGAACTCAAACAAATATACCATTGCCAAAAAGTAATGTATTGCAATTTGTAACAGAAGATGGTACAAAAATTTCTGCTAGACCGAGTGGCACGGAGCCGAAGATTAAATTTTACTTCAGCGTCAATGCAGTTTTGCCAAATAGGGAAGCATTCGATGAGGTCTATGCAGATTTGCAAAACAAAATTAACCACATTATTGCAGCTATGCAGTTAAACTAAATCAAGCATGCGAAAATTAGAAGATGCTTACCTGCATAAAGGATTGCGCAAGCAATTAGTAGACCTTTTAAGAACTAAAGGGATCACTGACGAGCAGGTCTTAGAAGCCATTGGCTCCATCCCGAGACATTTCTTTTTAGACTCTGCATTTGATAGAATCGCCTATGAGGATCGTGCATTTCCTATTGCTGCAAACCAAACTATTTCGCAGCCCTATACGGTAGCTTATCAAACACAGTTGTTGCAAATCAAACCAGGTGAAAAAGTACTAGAAATTGGGACTGGAAGCATGTATCAAACCACGGTACTAGCCGCGATGGGTGCTAAAGTATTCACAATTGAGCGACAAAAACAACTATTTGATCTAACCCCTTTTTATATTTTCAAGCAACAATATTCGGACATTCATTTTAGTTTCGGTGATGGCTTTGATGGATTGCCTGATCTTGCTCCATTTGATAAAATTTTAATTACCGCCGCCGCACCTATCGTGCCTGAAAAACTATGGGCACAATTGAAAGTGAATGGCAAAATGATTATTCCATTGGATGAGGAAGGCGCAGAACAAAGGATGATGCGATTGACTAAGAAAAAGGATGGAAAAGAAAAAAGAGAATCCTTTGAGGCATTCTCTTTTGTTCCTATGTTAGAAGGGAAAACTTCTAAATAAATATTGTTTTTCTTATTGTTGCATCTGATCCATTCCACCACTTCCTTCTTGCATCTTTGTACTTTTTCTTCTTAATAAATTCACATCAAATTTACCAAATCGGTAAGAGAAGTTCAATCTAAAGAATTGTTGGTCTCTTGTTCTGATTACATTTTGAGTAAAGTAAAGACTTTCTGAATACGTCTGAATCACTCTAGTTCTAAATACGTCACTTGCACTCAAAGTCAATGAGGCTGTTTTTCCTCCCTTCAAAGTCCAGTCTTTTCTAATGGCTAAGTCAAATTCATAGTTTGGTAAATTGTATCCTTGCGCAGTTGACTGTGGACCACCAAATCCACCACCACCGCCACCAAATCCGCCGCCACCTCTTCCGCCACCACCGCCTGAGTTACCACCTGGAGGCAGGATTGTCTTAGCTTGGTATTGACCACTAAATTGAAGTGATAAACCTTTTACAAGTTTAAAATTATTATTCATTTTGCTAAACCAGCTGGTTAAGTTGTTGTTCACATCTTGACCAAT
>JBILAW010000088.1:0-7193 GCA_044354025.1 Sediminibacterium sp. | reverse complement strand
GAACCAAGACATCAGAAAACCAATTATAGGCTTTACTTGCGGAGATTTAAACGGCGTTGGACTTGAATTAATCATCAAATCATTGTCTGACATCCGCCTACTAGAATTTATGGTGCCGGTTATTTTTGCGCATCCTAAAGCAATCAATTTTTACAGTAAGGGTATCCCCGATTTTCAAATGCCTTTTTCAACCGCACCAGATTTGGACAAGCTGAATCCAAAACAAGTGAACTTGATTCAATGTTGGGAAGAAGAAGCGACAATTGAACCAGGCGCACTCACAGATGTGGGTGGAAAATATGCATTGATCTCTTTAGAAAAAGCAGTCGAAGCATTAAAAAATAAAAAAATTGACGGCTTAGTGACCGCACCCATCCACAAAAAAAATATCCAGTCTCCTAATTTTAATTTTAGTGGTCATACCCCTTATTTGCAACACGCATTTGGGAATGTAGAAAACCTAATGTTATTGGTAGCTGAAAATTTAAAAATGGCCTTGGTCACAGAGCACCTGACGATTCAAGATATTGCACAACATATTACCAAGGATAAAATCAAACAGAAATTACAAATCCTTCAAAGAAGCTTACAAAAAGATTTTGGTATAGACAAGCCGCGAATTGCAGTGTTGGCCTTGAATCCACACGCAGGCGACGATGGCTTAATTGGTAAAGAAGAAATTGAAATCATTGCGCCTGCTATTAAAGAAACTAAGCAACAGATGTTGGTTTATGGGCCTTATTCTGCAGATGCGTTTTTTGCAAGAGGACAACATGAAAAATTCGATGCCGTCTTGGCGATGTACCACGACCAAGGTATGATACCATTCAAGTCTTTGGCTTTTGGAGAAGGCGTCAATTTCACGGCGGGCTTACCGATTGTTAGAACAAGTCCAGACCATGGCACCGCTTTTGATATTGCCGGCAAAGACAAGGCAGATGCAGGTTCATTTACAGCAAGTATTTTTGAATGTATACGAATTATTCATGCAAGACAAGGCTATCGCGATATGCGCTTAAATCCGTTGAAGAAAATGAGTGCAAGAATGTTTGCAGGTGCAGTGGATGAAAGATTAGACGAAAATTAATCCTATCATTTAAATGCATTTAAAAAGGACATGCTTTTTTCAATTGCACTAAGGATTGAATACCCCAAGATGGTTCCACTGAACTCCCTTTAGTTTGAGCATTGAAACATAATTCTGCTTTTTGAATCAATGGCTTTACTGACTTACATCCTCCTCCAAATATAAATGGTAATTTTTGTTGGATATTGGCTTCCAAAATATAGGCTCTAGGATTATTTGGGTTCAACTTCTTAGCCAATTTTAAGGCGTTTTTAATTTTACCTTCATAGACTAACCACCTCAATGCAGGATTCACTGACATCTTTGCAGTATAAGCCAAACTTTCTGCACAATACACTTCGTCATTCTTTACTATGGATTTTGCCCTGCCAACCCATAATAAAGCATCATTGGCTAGCGCATCTCTATCCCCCATTTTCAAAAGACACATGATTGATCTAGTCATTCCAGCATAATAAGGAATCAACCAATTGGTTTTATTGACAGCATAAAGCTGTTCAAATTGTAGATACAATTCTTGATAGGCTTGGCTTTTGGTTGTCTGATTAAATTGTATGACAGCATCCTCCAAAGCTTTAGACTGGTTGGTTACCTGTGCTTGAACTTGCAACTGAAGAAGTAAAATAAAAAAGACAAATAGGTTTTTCATCCTTCACAATTTAAAACATAGAATTGGGAACGCCTTGATTAATCACATAATTCGCATACGTAATTTCGATGGTGCCTTTTTTTTGCTTCAACGCTTTTTGTTTTGCCGCAGGGTCCTCGTCTCCAAATTCTAATGTAATGCCGTTGGGCAATTTATAATCCTTGGTATTAAAACCAAAAATAAGCTTACTCGGTAGACCAAAATTAGCATATGCTCCATATTCCATGGTAATCTCATAAGTGCCATTTTCTTTTGTAGTGGTAAAGGTCTTATAGACCAATGCATCCAACGGATCAATCCATAGTGTAGCAATCACCCAATCTAATTTTTCATCGGTTGGAATCAATTTAATTACCTGCAATGACTTGCCCTTATATAGTTGCACCCCAGATTCTATGGCGATGTATTGTTTGTTGTTTAATAAGGAATTGATGGTCACAGACACGCCGCCTTTAGGAAGCAATGAGATGCCTCCTTCTTTTTTTACTTTCAGCATATTGGGTTTCTTAAAATACACTTTGACCTTCCCCAATGAAGCTTTGATAAACGCTACATCCGTTTTCATTACACCTGTTGCAACATAGTCATTGACCAAATTCAATTTCTTAGTCACGCTTTCAATCAAGGCATTGGATTGCGCAATAACAGAAGCCTGAATAAACAAAATTCCAAGAATAAGTACACTCAATTTTTTCATACCAGACAAATTATATTTTTAATTCAAGCTTAGCTTAAAATATCTTTCTTTTTCATGATCCAAACAGAAGCCCCTACAAACAATCCAATATGAACCGCAAGTATAATGATTGAATTTTTAATTTTTGCCACATTCAATATACTTCCAGTGATCGCGTCATTTGAATCATTCACCTGTATGTCAAAAAATTCTTTCCAATTGTTCATATGGGTGGTAAACAAATAGGGCTTCACTATATTGAACAGCGGTATATTTAAAGTACTTAGGATGGTAAAAAATACAATCGCACTAATGGTTGCTACAATAGGCCCAATAGAATTATTCGCTAAGCTAGACATCAGAAAACCTAAAGCTGCCACAGTTAATAAAGAGAAACTCGCAAAAACAAATGCCCCAAGATACCTCCAAAAAACATCTTGTTCTTGAATCAAGACCACATAATTTGATTTCATCAGAAATAAATCATCCGTCCCAAAAATCCACATACTTAGGAATAGTGCAAGAAAGGCCAACCAAATCAATAATAAGATAGTGTACAAACTAGCAGCTACAAATTTAGCCAAGACCCACTGTGTCCTACTATATGGTGTTGTAAATAACAACCTCAATGTCCCTAAATTGGCTTCACCCGAGAGCATATCAGCCGCAATTAAAGCGACCAATAAGGGCACGTGCACCAGTAACAATTGTAATAAAATATAACAAATCAAATAGCCATTTAACACTTTCCCATCCACCGTTAAGGTATCATTGATATCCTTCATCAAAAATGCCGCATAAGCTTCTCCATCTATTTTCAATCCCATTTGTATCACCAATATCAATGCAGCAATTGCACCAAAAGCAATATAGGTTCTAGGCCTTTTGTAGATTTTAAAAAGTTCAATTTGAATAATGGGCCACATATTAATAAGTTGAAGTAAGTTGTAAAAAATAATCTTCTAAAGAGTTTTTTGCCTCTAAAGAAACTAGATCAATATTTGATGCCACTAAATAAGCATTCAATCCAGGGATTTCTAATTTAGGAATACGCAGATAGAGCCCTTCACTGCGTTCTAAAAGATGCGCACGATAAAGAGATCCCATTAGCTTTTGCTTTGCGCCCAAGTCATCCAAGGTCTTGATTTGAACAATGGTTTTATTAGGATCCAATAAAGTTGATGTAGGACCTTCTGCCATTTTTTTACCTTGGTGGATGATTAAGATATGGCTTGCTATTTGTTCAATTTCTGAAAGTAAATGAGAGGAGACCAATACTGTTTTACCTTCCTCTTTAGAAAGGGATTGAATCAATTGGCGAATGTCTGCAATGCCTTGCGGGTCTAATCCATTGGTTGGCTCATCTAAAATAATCAATTTAGGATCGTGTAACAATGCAATACCAATCCCTAATCTTTGTTTCATCCCCAAGGAATAAGTATGTACTTTGTCATTGGCCCTTGCAAGCAATCCTACTTGTGATAAAGTCGATTCTATTTTTGCTGCAGTAATTTTTTGCTTACGCAATTTTGCAAATAAAGTTAAATGCTCCTGCGCAGTTAAATAAGGATACAAATCTGGACGCTCGATGACTGCACCAACCTGTTCTAAAATGGCAGATCGATGCTCGGTTAAAGATTGACCAAAGATTTCAATATGCCCTTGTGAAGGATGGATTAAGGAAAGCAACATCCGTATAGTCGTACTTTTTCCAGAACCATTTTGGCCCAAAAAACCATATACCTGACCCGCTGCTACTTCAAAAGAGAGCTGGTCTACTGCTTTTATGGCACCAAAGTTTTTGCTTAATCCTTGTACTTTAATCACTGACATACTATTATAACAATCAATTGAATTATTTGTTGCAAATCCACTGTCTATTCACAAAAAAACCCCGAAAATTCGGGGCTTTTTATATTCAAGTATACACTTATTTGTATTGAGGAATCAAACCATTCGCCAATTCAACCAATTGCTTTAATCCATCTTCAGGTAAGTTACCTTTTTTGAATTCAGCCAATACATTTGGTAATTTATTAGACATCTCTAACAAGAAATGTGCTTCAAAATCTTTCATGTTTTTAACCGCTACTTCTTTTAACAAACCTTGTGTACCCAAGTAGATAATCGCTACTTGTTTTTCAACCGTAAACGGCGTGTACTGTGCTTGCTTCAAGATCTCTACGTTTCTTGCACCTTTGTCAATTACATTCTTAGTCGCTGGATCTAAGTCACCTCCAAATTTAGAGAAGGCTTCTAATTCTCTGTATAAAGCTTGGTCTAATTTCAAAGTACCAGAAACTTTTTTCATTGATTTGATTTGCGCGTTACCACCCACACGACTTACAGAAATACCTACGTTGATCGCTGGACGGATACCTGCGTTGAACAAGTTACCTTCCAAGAAAATCTGACCGTCTGTAATTGAGATTACGTTGGTAGGGATATAGGCAGATACGTCACCTGCTTGTGTTTCAATAATTGGTAATGCTGTCAATGAACCTCCACCTTTCACCAAATGCTTGATAGAAGCTGGTAAGTCGTTCATGTTCTTAGCAATCTCATCGTTTGCAATCACTTTCGCAGCACGCTCTAATAAACGACTATGCAAGTAGAATACGTCACCTGGATAAGCCTCACGTCCTGGTGGACGACGTAATAACAAGGATACCTCACGATACGCAACCGCTTGCTTTGATAAGTCATCAAATACAATCAATGCTGGTTTACCACAATCACGGAAGAACTCACCAACTGCTGCACCTGCAAATGGAGCGTAGAATTGTTGAGGTGCTGGATCTGCAGCAGAAGCAGCAACGATAATAGTATAAGCCATTGCACCGTTCTCTTCTAAAGTCTTCATCACACCTGCAATCGTAGATGCTTTTTGACCAATCGCAACATAAATACAATACACTGGTTCACCAGCATCATAAAATTCTTTTTGATTGATAATGGTATCCACACAAATGGCAGTCTTGCCAGTTTGACGGTCACCAATTACCAATTCACGTTGACCACGACCAATTGGAATCATCGCGTCAATCGCTTTGATACCAGTTTGCAATGGCTCTTTTACAGGCTCACGGAAGATCACACCTGGCGCTTTACGCTCCAATGGCATCTCATACAATTCACCTTTAATTGGACCCTTGCCATCAATTGGCTCACCCAACATATTGATTACACGACCTACTAAACCATCTCCTACTTTAATAGAAGCGATTTGACCAGTACGCTTTACTTTATCACCTTCTTTAATGCCCTTGCTAAGACCCATCATTACCACACCCACATTGTCTTCCTCTAGGTTCAATGCAATGGCTTTGGTGCCATTCTCAAATTCAACCAATTCTCCACTACTTACACCGTTCAAACCATATATACGAGCGATACCATCACCAACTTGTAATACAGTTCCTACTTCTTCTAAATCAGCAGAAGCATTAAAATTGCTTAATTGCTGTCTAAGAATTGCAGATATTTCATCAGGTTTAATGTCCACCATAAATACTTATTTAATGTATGATTGTTATGTTAATTATAATTTTGATACAAATTCGTTAGATAAAAATTGTTTTTTGATATCTAATAAATCTCTTTTAATACTTGCGTCAACTAAGTTGTTATCGAATGACAATACAAAACCGCCAATTAAGTCTTCGTTGGTATCTGTTGTTAATTCAATGATTCCGAATTGAGTTTCTGCTTTAATTTTTGCTTCAATAGCTTGTTTCAATGTGTCGCTAATGGCTACAGCAGTCGTCAAGCTAACTTGATGTATGCCTTTTAATGCATTGTATTGTTGAATGAATTCAGTCGCTATTTCTGGCAACGCGCTTTCTCTACTTTTTTTAACCAATAAAACAACAAAAGACAAAGACAATGCGCTCACTGCATCTTTAATCACAGCAAGTACAATGGCATTTTTCTGATCCGCTTTAATGATTGGGCTTCTTAAGACATTTACAAAATCGGGGCTTTGCGCACACACTGCCTGAAAATATTTCATGTCAGCATATACCATATCCAATTGATTTTGTTCAATGGCTAAGTCGAGTAAGCTCTTTGCGTATCTTCCTGCTAAACGTACGTTGGGCATTTCTTACTTTTTAATTTAACTTAACTCCTTCAGCAATTTGTTTAATATAGCTTTCTTGTTCTGCTTTATTAGACAACTCTTTTCTTAATATTTTTTCTGCAACTTCTACCACCAAACTGCCTACTTGATTTTTTACTTCAGTTAATGCAGCATTTTTTTGTTGCGTAATCGCTACTTGTGCATCGCTGATAATGCGCTCGTATTCCTGCTTCGCTTTATCTTTTGCATCTGTAACCATTTTATCGGCTGTCTCTTTTGCATCTTTAATCATGCCAGCTCTTTCTTCACGTGCTTTAGCCAACAATGCTTCATTTTCATTTTGCATTGCAGCGATTTCTGCTTTCATCTTATCGGCACGTAATAGTGCTTCTTCGATGCCGCTTTCACGTTCAGCAATTGCTTTCAACATTGGCTTCCAAGCAAACTTGCCTAGCACAACCAAGAGTATCAAAAACGCAATGGTGTTCCAAAATACCAAACCGATATCTGGCAACACAAGAGGATTTACTTCTAATAAAAACATACTATTCGTTTATCTTAATGAATGAATCTAATAAAAAATAGGCCTTTCGCCCTGTGCTAGGGCCTATTTATTTCTTTAAAAATCCTTAACAGATTATCCGTTACCCAAAAGGGCAACTACCACAGCGAACAAGGCAACGGCCTCTACGAACGCAGC
>JBILAW010000007.1:0-22937 GCA_044354025.1 Sediminibacterium sp. | reverse complement strand
ACAGCGCAGTTAACACTAAATACATAATGTTAATCATCTTCTGCCTTGGCTCCTTAGGTAATGACATGTATACTAGATTTTAAAAAATGAAAATTTGAATAATTAAATTAACGCCCTTGCATTGCAACAATCATATTGCCATACACTTTGTTTAACTGCGTAAGGTTGTCGGCTAATAAAGCAATTTGTTCTTTCGCTCTAATCGCATCTTGCGCAGAACTTGACATAGCATTAGAAGCTTCTGCTAACTTAGTATAATAGGTATTCATGGCTTCCATACTTTTACTCATCATCGCAAATTGATCATTCAAGTTTTTAACTCCATCTGTAGCCAATGCAAAACTTCCTAAATTGTTTGAAACTGAACCTACGGAATCCTTGATAGAACCCAATGCAATAGCCGCGTCCTTTGTGTTATTTGTAAAGTCTTTACTTGCTTTTGACATATCTGCTAAATCACCCAAATTCATGGCAGTGTCATTTAAGCGTTTGAAACTGCTACTTAACTTTTCAAAAGCAGCACCGTCTAATTTGGCCGCTTCCAAATGTGCCATCACCGAATCCACTGCACCTGCTTGTGGCGCATACGTTGAATCTCCCACTTCTGGAGGTGGCAAGAATGCATAAATGGTAAAAATCACAGCCTCTGTGACAAAACCAACTATTAATGCATAATCAGCCCATGATAGATGTAAAATTTTTGCCAAAGTAGCAATAATAACTACCGCAGCTCCTAAAGAGAAAATTACGTTAATGATCTTATTTGTTTTCGGGGAAATGGAATTTGACATTTGAAAAATTTATAAATTTTAAACGATACTTTTTAATTAGAAAAAAATATTTAAATAAAAAAATGATTAATTGACTCTTGGAGCCATCGACAAGACACATCTAAATCCGATATATGATTTTGCAGTGTCTTGGTATTCATAATTGCGAGAACTTACTTGACAATTGTATGCAATATCTTTCCATGATCCACCTCTGATGACTTTTCTTTTCATCAATATAGGATCTGCATCTTTTGCATTGTATTGTACATCAGGACTAAAGTCTCCAGTAAAGTTATAGCTGCCTTCGTAAAATACTGAACTTGTCCATTCAGCCACATTGCCTGCCATATCAAATAATTTGAAATCATTTTCGTTGTAGGCTTTGACTTTAGTGGTATAGATATTATCATTCTTTGAATCCCCGCCAAAATAATCCCCTCTTCCTGGTTTAAAATTGGCTAACAAACGACCTTCTTTCGTTCTAGTATAAGGTGAACCCCAAGGGTACATTGCATTTGATTTTGAATTGCCTCTTGCAGCATATTCCCACTCCGCTTCTGTTGGTAATCGATAGATGCCGTCAATTTTTTGATCTGCTCTGCCAGGTTTCCCAGCATAATAATCACTGTTATTTGTTCTCCAATGTGTGAAAGCAACCGCTTGTTTCCAAGTCACACCCACCACAGGATATTCGTTGTAGGCTGGATGACTAAAATACAATCTAGTCAATGGTTCATTGTAAGAATAAGAGAAATCACGCATCCAAACCAATGTATCAGGATATACACTTTGATTTACGGTGATTAAATAATCACCTAGTGATTGTTCTAATCCTTTAGAGGCTTGTGCTGCTGCTTTTAAATCAACAAAAGAATAATTGTAAATTAATTTATTGGGATCGATCTCAATTTTACCTTGAATGCGATTGTCTGGGCTCAATAAAAGTTCATTTAATTTTTCTAGAACCGCTTTGCTTTTTAGATTAATTCTTGCAGCTCTTGCCCAATCTACACGAATGGTATCTTCGTTTTGGTTAATACCTCCACCATAAATCGCCAAATATTTCAAGGAATCAGCTACATATTGCACAAATCTTCTATACTGTTCGTTGGTAATCTCAGTCTTATCCATCCAAAAACTTTGAACCGATACTAATTTCTTTCGATTGACCATCGATAAGTCCATCTGTTCGTCACTTGCTCCCATATAGAAAGACCCGCTTGGGATAGACACGGCCATAGGGTCAATACGTTTAGTATTGCCCCTCGGGGGTTTGCGTTGAAATGATGAAAATGCAATCACAGCAAGTGATAAAATCAAAATGCTCAAGGTCGCAATGGGGAAATTGACCCTTCTATTTTTAAAAAATGGTATCATATTGGTTTAAAACGTTTTTTTTTACAAAAAATTACATCTTGGCATTAAATAAAACACATAGTTTTTAATGCTATTTGTAACTCAAAGGCACTGATATTCATCTATTTTGGAACTGCAAATTAAGATATTAGATGTTAGATATTTGCTAAAATCAGGTCGATACGAGCCATTGGTGGAGAGCAGGTCTTGTTTTTACAAATAAAATACTGATTATCATCGCATTTTTTGTCTTTTAAGAGGGGAATGCGGTCATCCTGAACCTGACTCGTAATGCGAATTGTATTTGGCAAAAAGACAGCATTCAATGTTGGCAAGCTTTCGTTTACAGTTGGACCTACCCCAACCAATTCAGTCATCCCGGTGGACATTTGGTAAAAACTTTGGGCCCAACAGCCAAAAGAGCCTGGATATTGAAGCAAAGCTGGTCGCATAGAATGCATCATTTTTTCGGCGTGCAAGGTCCAATTGGAGCGATCAAAAACATGACCTAGATAATGTAAACCTGAACAGATAAGGGCATTGCCACTTGGCTGAGCGCCATCATAACTTTCTTTTTTTCGAATAATCACATCTTTTTGATAGGATGCAGTGTAGTAAAAATAGAGCCCCTCTTCATCAATAAAGTGGAGTAACACATAGTCCATCCATTTTTTTGCTTGAATCAAGTAACTACTGTTGCCTGTGATTTCTTGTAATTGAATGTATGCTTGGATCAAATTAGCATAGTCATCTAAAAAAGCGGGTGCTTTTGGCGTCCCATTTGCAATGCTATGATAAAAATAATTTGCATCCTTATTGTATAAATGTGCTTCCAACCATTGGATACATTCAATTGCCGCGTTTTTGTAAATTTCATTTCCTGTGGCAGCATGCATTTTACAGAACCCCACTATCAACATCGCATTCCAACCCAAAATGATTTTGTGATCTAAGGCTGGGCGAATTCTGACTGCGCGCGCATCAAATAATCTCTTGAGTGTCTTTTGCCATGCTGGTTCCCATTCTTTTTCAATGTCGTTTTGTGTCCAAAGAATATTGGTATGCTCCCAATTGCCATTTTGTTCAACTTGATAATAAGCAACAAAAGCATCAAAGATAGCAGGGTCAATGATTTCCTTGATTTCGGTATAAGACCAAGTATAAAATTTACCTTCCACCCCTTCGGAATCTGCATCTAAGGCAGCATAGTAGCCCCCTTCGCCATTGTATAATTCTCTTTGTAAAAATATAAATGTGGACTGCATTATATTTTGGTAGATGGGCTTTTTTGTAATTTGATACCCTTCGGCAAGCACACCTAAAATCAATGCATTGTCGTACAACATTTTTTCAAAATGCGGTGCCTGCCACATGGCATCCACACTGTACCTGGAAAAACCACCACCAAGATGGTCATAGATGCCTCCTTGTATCATTTTATCAATCGATCTAATGGCATGCACGATCGATGCTTGATCTTTATTTTGAAAATAGTTTCTAAATAAAACTTGTATCGAAAATGTTTGTGGAAATTTTGGTGCTGCGCCAAATCCACCCCATTGTGTATCCGCATTTTGCAAGATCCTTTGTGCAATCAATTGAAATTCGTCATTCGTAGCAACCACTTCGGCCTCTTGACTTTGCAAGGCTTTGATATTGCTTTGTAACAGATGCTGTGTTAAATTTGTGGCTTGTTCTTCAAGCTTATCGCGGTTTTGCTCAAATGCTGCTTGAACCCCTTTTAAAACATCCATCCATGATGCACGATTTTGCATGGCCTGTGGCGGAAAATAAGTTCCCCCATAAAAAGGTTGTCCATTGGGTAATAAAAATATGTTTAATGGCCAACCACCTGAACCAGTCATTGCCTGTAATGCATCCATATAAATATGATCAATATCGGGACGCTCTTCTCGGTCTACTTTGATATTGATAAAATGTGTATTCATGAAATCAGCTACTGCTTCATCCTCAAAACTTTCACGTTCCATCACATGGCACCAATGACATGCGGCATAACCAATACTTAGTAAAATGGGTTTATCGGCAGCGGTCGCTGTTGCAAACAATGCATCTGACCATGGCTTCCACTGCACTGGATTGTGTGCGTGTTGCAATAAATAAGGACTTGTCTCCTTGATTAAATCGTTGGTGAAATTTTTATTGACACTCATAGAGTGCAATTTAGTTTATTTCTTTTTAGATGCTTGTGCTAAAAACTGATCAAGACCAGCGAACATACTAGACACTTGAGGACTTGGTACTTTGATATGTAAATTCAAACCTGCATCTTCAATTGCTTTACAAGTATTTGAACCAAATGCAGCAAGTGTAGTTCCGTTTTGTACAAAATTGGGTTGATTGTCATACAGACTCTTTAAACCGCTCGGTGTGAAAAGACAAATGATATCAAATTCGTGTTCTTTCAAAAGTGGTTTAATGTCACTACTTACCGATCGGTACATGTAAGCCAAATTAAAAGTACAGTCATGGTCTTTTAACCAATTCACAATTTCATTGTCTTGTTGGTTCTCACTACATACATAAAGAAATTGTTCATTGGCTTTATGCTTGTTCAAAACATCAAATAGTTTTTTATTAGATCCATCCGCCCCAAAAAATACTTTGCGCTTTCTGTACATGATAAACTTTTGCAAATACAAGGCAACAGACTCCGTAATACAGAAATATTTTGTGTCTTGACTAATATTGACCTTTAGTTCATCACAGGTTCTAAAAAAATGATCAATCGCATTTTTACTTGTAAAGATAACAGCAGAATAAGCAGGGATTTCGATTTTAGTTTTTCTAAATTCTTTTGCACCGATTGGTTCCAATTCAATAAAAGGTTTAAAAAATAAAGTCACTTTGTACTTTTTTTCTAAATCAAAATAAGGGGATTTTTCACTCTCAGGCTTTGCTTGTGAAATTAGAATTTTTTTAATGGTCTTGGTCGCTGTTGCCTTTTTTTCTACACTCATTTCTTTTGCCATTTTAAACTTTCTACAATTAGTAAGTTCCTCCAAAATATTGAACTATTAATTTATATAGAATCAATAGTGGTATTATCTCGAAAGCACAAAGGTAAAGAAAAAAATGAAAGGAGGAGACATGTAATTTGTTCCTAACAGACGTTAATGAAAATAAGTACCTATATAGTATTAAAAGCACCATTAATAAGCCTGCCCCAGCTATCGCAAAAGGATGCAAGAAAGGCTTGGCGAATGCCAAAATTCCAATGAAAGGGATGAGTAGGATACCTAGCACTTTATTGATCATAAAAACAACAAAAATATAGGTCTGTACAAGTTCATTGGTATTAAAAATATAACCAGCAATCGTTAAACAAATGTACTTTCCAAAATACAATCCCAAAAAGAATAAACACATATAGAAAAATCCTTCCCAAAAATTGATGGGTAGCAGATGCTCATTAAAAATAACCAATGTCGTCATTAAAGAAAAACTCATAACAAACCCAATATTCATAATAAAAGAAGCCAAACTATTTTGTAAAAGCTGCTCTCTATTTTGCATCATCCTTAATGAGGATTGACTAAATTGACTAAATAATTTCGCAATATACTGTGGGGCAATTTGAATCAGAAAACTATATAAAAAAATCAATGCAATGATGGCATAAAAAAGGACGTCTTTATCTGGTAATGCAAATTTTTGTTCTATTTTATACAATACATCCTCTGCATTGGATGAGGTTACTTTTTGATTGTACAACTGATAGGCATGCTGTTTTTTCGAAAAGAAATTGAGGTACAATTGTAGGACATTGAAACTGCTATCGTTTGGATCTCTTGGTATGGATTGCAAATACCATGCATCAGCTTGAATAAATGTTTTTGGAATAATTGGTACATACTTTACCCATAAAGTGTCTTTAACCAACACAGTATCTTGTAGGGTTGCGATTGTATCCTTTGCAACCAATACAGTATCTCTTTGACTTGCTTGCCTCAGAAGGGTGAAGCTAGACAATACAAATAGTCCAATGAAGGCAAATAAAAATTTCTTAAGTTGAGCTAACATCTGCTGCAAAAATAAGTATACTAATGCAGAATTAAAGAACAATGCCTAGCTTTGTTGGTAATTCAACTTATGGCAGGCATCTACCTACATATTCCTTTTTGCAAAAAAGCTTGTCATTATTGCAATTTTCATTTTTCTACACAGACAGATACGATCCAAGCATTTGTAGATGCACTCATTCAGGAAATTGAACTTCAGAAAAGCTATATCAACGAAACCATCGAGACCATCTATTTTGGCGGTGGAACGCCCTCCCTTTTAAATGAACTGCAATTAAAAGCAATTCTAGCAGCCATTGATGCTCATTTTGATGTTGCAGCTAACATCGAATGTACTTTAGAAGCCAACCCAGACGACATAGATTCAATCCAATTGGCTGCATGGAAACAAGCAGGCATTAACCGCTTAAGTATTGGTATACAAAGTTTTCAGGCTTCCGCTTTGACTTGGATGAATAGAGCGCATACAGTGGAACAATCACATGCAGCCATTGAAATGGCAAAGCAGGCTGGTATTCATAATTTAAGTATTGACTTAATTTATGGTACGCCCACTTTAACTGACCAAGGATTGATGGAAGATCTAGATTGGATTCAACAATATCAAATTAACCATGTCTCATGTTATGCATTGACTGTAGAAGATAAGACCGCTTTAAAAAAATTGATTGAAAAAGGACAAATCGAGGCGGTGGACCCAGAAAAGCAAGCCAGACATTTTGAAATCGTATCCACTAGATTAATGGCAATGGGCATGGAGCATTATGAAATTTCAAATTTTGCAAAGCCCGGTTTTAGGAGTCAGCACAATAGTAACTATTGGTCTGGCAAACATTATCTTGGACTTGGTCCATCCGCACATTCTTTTAATACCATTTCAAGACAGTGGAATATTGCAAACAATGCATTATACATCCAAAGCATTGCGAATAGGCAATTGAATTTTGAAATTGAACACCTTACAGAAGCCAATCGCTACAATGAATACATGATGACGAGTCTAAGAAGGATGGAAGGATTTGATCTAGATTTAATAGCAGCAAAATTTGGAAATCTATATCATGAACATAGCATCGCAATGTTAAAAGAAATGGATTCTAAAAATATTTTTCAGCAAAATGGGAATCAATACAGTTTAAAAAAAGAAGCAAAATTTTTTGCAGACGGTATTGCTTCGGATTTCTTTATACTAGGATCAGCTCCAAGTCCTTAAAAGTGGTATCTGGTGCTGCTCCCTCCCATAATATTTGATACACTGCATCCATAATTGGCAGCTTTACGTTTAAAGTTTGATTCATAGTGTGGATACACTTGCTGGCATTGTAGCCTTCGGCCACCATATTCAATTCTAATTCTGCAGCTCTAACAGAATAGCCTTTACCAATCATATTTCCAAAGGTTCTATTTCTACTATGTAAGGAATAGCAGGTCACCAATAAGTCCCCTAAATAAACGGATGCATTGTGATTCATCAAGGCTGATCCACTTGATTCCTTATTTGCAATTTCTTTTAACAATACTTGCATTTCATTGGCACAATTGGCAATAAAAACACTTAAAAAATTATCTCCATATTCCAATCCATGTGCTATACCTGCACCAAGGGCGTAAATATTTTTTGCAACCCCGGCATATTGCACCCCTATCACATCCTGATTGACAATGGTATTGATATACTCTGATTTAAAATAACTAGCAATGGTGGTGGTGGCTGTTTTGTCCAAGCCAGAAAAAGTCAAATAAGACAATTGCTCAGCTGCCACTTCCTCTGCATGGCTTGGCCCTAGAAGGGTAAAGTAAGATGAAAGCGGAAAATTAAACTTTTGTTCAAGCCATTCATTCAATAAAATATTATGCACAGGCAATACGCCTTTCACTGCCGAAATGATGGACTTATTTTTAAGGTCTTCCGCTTCTAAAGATGCAAGTGTTGTTTCAATGTGGATGGAAGGGACGGCAATGATGATGATATCCGACGCCGCCACCACCAATTTGATATCTGTTGAAAAACTGATTTTTTGTAAATCAAAATAAGCATTTCTTAAATAATGCGGATTGTGTTTACGTTTTTCAAAATATTCAATATTGGACTGTTGTCTAAGACACCATGTGATTGGGTGGCCATTTTCTGTTACAATTTTTGCAATTGCAGTAGCCCAACTCCCACTACCAATAATACCAATTCGCTTATTTTCCATTCTACAAACATAAGAAATTCATAAAAAAAGGGGCGCATTTTTTATATGCGCCCCTTTTTAAGGGTCATTTTAATGCTTCCCCTTACTTTTTCTCTTCAAATAACTTTTCTTTTGTAACTACTTTTACTAAAGAGCCCTCTTTTAAAGTCTTGCTTACGATACTATAAGGTCCGGTGATCACTTGGTCTCCCAGCTTTAATCCAGCCACTTCGATATAGTTTAAGTCTTGAATATCTGTTTTTACTTTAACCATCTTCACCTTATTGTCTTTTTGCAATACAAAGACCACTTCATTTAATTCTTGCTCTTTTACAGGTTCTTTTTCTGTGTTATTATTTGAAGTGCTAGAGACTTTGGTATCTTTTCCTTTACCATCGCTGTCTCTTGTTGTCACTGCATTCAATGGCACAGTAATAACATTCACTTTAGACTTGGTTTGAATATCTGCACTTGCAGTCATGCCTGGTCTAAATGGAAAAATAGCATTCTCTTGAATTAAGTCTGCATAACTATCGGTTAATAAACGAATATGTACTTTATAATTTGCCACTTCTGCTGCAGAACTGATGCCTGATGCTGCAGTGATTGGATTGGCGATCTTATAAACAATCCCTTTGAATTTTCTATTATTATAGGCATCCACTTCCACCAATGCAGTATCTCCTAATTTCACCTTAGTAATATCATTCTCACCCACATCAACTCTTACTTCAATACTCTTCATATCTGCAACACGCATCATTTCTGTACCAGCCATTTGCGCAGTACCCACCACACGCTCTCCTTTCTTTACATTCATCAAACTAATGATGCCATCCATTGGAGATACAATCGTTGTTCTAGCTAAGTCTTTTTCTGCTCTAGCCAATTGTGCTTTCACACCTTGAACTTGCGCTTCCCCACTTTTAATAGACTCTTTAGCTGCATTGTAACTAGATTCTGCAGAACGGAAAGTTTGTTCTACTTGCTCGTATTCTGCTCTTGACACAATTTTATCTGCAAATAATTTTTTATAACGCTCATAAGCCGCTTTTGAGCTTTCGTATCCATTCTTTAAGCCACTCAAATTAGCTTTTACATTTTCGTATTGTGCTTTCACTTGATTCACAGAAGCGGTTACTTGATCTCTTTGAGAAGAGTAAATGTCTGCATAGATTTTAGCTAAAATCTGTCCCTTAGTTACTTTTGCGCCTTCTTCTACAAATAAGCTTACGATCTCTCCAGAAATATCTGGACTTACTTTTACTTCGATTTCTGGATACACTTTACCACTGGCGTTTACTGACTCAGTGATGGTTCTTAGCTCCACCTTCTCCACTGTGACTTCGGTTCCTTCGTCTTTTCCAATGACACCTGCTTTTTTAAGTCCTACTAGTACTACAACTAGTACTACAAAACCTACGATACCCCAAATGATTTTCTTATTCATTTTTTTTATTTTACGATGCGATTAATAAATTATAGAGAAAGCGCTTCTCCTTTATAAAACTCAAGTAATTTGATTCTAAATACATACTCATACTGAGCAGCTTTATAATTTACTTTAGCCTTTAAAAAATTATTTTGATTGTTTAATAATTCTATGGTGCCCAATAAGCCTAACTCGTAACGCTTTGTAGCAAAGCTATAAGCCTTCTCTGCAGATGTAACTGCCTTTTGATTGGCATTCAGTTTATTAAATGCTACTACCGCATTGGTATAAGCTGCATAAATATCTTGCTTTAACTTTCTCTGTGTATTTTCTTGTTGTAAACTAGCGGATTGGTAATTTAATTTAGATTGTTGATACGCTGTTTTAGATTGATTGGCATTGAAAATCGGAATCGATAATTGGAATCCAAAATTTTGTCCAAAGTTATTATCTAATTGTCTGCCCCAACCTTTCCATATATTACTAAAATCTCTGTTGGCAGTAACGGTATTGTACAAAGGACTCTGTACATAATACTTTGCAGCACCTACTGTTACAAAAGGACTCGTTGGTGAGATATTGCTAAATCCTGCAGGTTCAATCCCGCTGATATATTTAAATGCATTAGAGAAATTGGAACTCAAAGAATAGCCAAAGCTTAAAGTAGGATAAAATCCAGCTTTAGCAATCAATTGATTTTTTTCTGCTGCCTTTACACGTAGGTTTGCCGCTTTGATATTTGGCAGATTTTGTTCAGCCACACCAAATACATAGTCTGGTTGCAAGTCTGCAAAGGCTTGTAATTTAATTTGTTCCACTGGTTGAACATATACGTCAAATGCTTCCGCTGCATCTAAATTCAACAATGCCTTTAAACTTAATTTGCTTTGCTCTACATTCGAAATAGCAGTGATATAATTACTACTATCATTTGCCAATTGGGTTTCTAATTCTAATAAATTAATCTCTGGCAACAAGCCAACTTCTACACGCTTCTTAGTCGCAGCCAATTGTTCGCTTGTTTGTGCAATTTGTATTTTAGCTATTTCTGATTGTTCGATAGTGGATAATACTTGTAAATAAAATGTAGCCACATTCACCGAGATATCATTAGCCGCCGTTTTAAGGTCCGCGATACTTGCCAACCAACTATAATTACTTGCAGCAGCCGTATTGCTTAACCTATTGTTATTGTAGACCTGAATACCACCGTTCGCACCAAAATTATTGTATAAAAATTGGGTGGTGGTGAAGGCATTGGTTACAGGGTCAATGGAACGTCCTAAACGCATCCCCAAACCAGAAGAACCAGACATGGTTGGCAACTGGTTATATTTAGCCTGATCTGCCTGTAGTTTGGCCAATCTTGCTTGAATATCTGCTTGTTGAACCGAAATATTATGCTTGATGGCATATTCCACGCAAGTTCTTAGATCCCATTGCTTTGGATTTTGAGCCGTCAATGACATAGTGAACACTAAAAAAATAAACGAAAAAATGTATCTCATTGTCTGTATTGATAATTAGAAATTCCTATTTTGCTTTACAAAAGTAATGCAAACAGAAAGCATTGTCTAATTTTTAGACAAACGGACTTCTAATTGGCTGAACGGCGCTTATACCCCTTTTTTATAGTAAAATAGGCGGTACAATACCAAAACAATCGCCACCAAGATGACAGCTGTTAGTGCAGCATAAGGTTTATCAATGACCACTGCAACTGCTACAAAAGCATAAGCCAATACAAAAATGGATGCAAAAATAGGCGTCCAACGCTTTAATCCTCCAGTGACAGCCGCATCTCCCTGGCCCTTGCGTCTTAATATAAATAAAGTGGCTGCCGAAGTACTCATCCCTAAGCAATCCAAAAAGATACTAAAACTCAATACATCGTCTACTCCTTTTCCAAAAAAAGTAATTAAAATAGTAGTAATTGCAAAAACTGTAAGTCCAGGCACTAAGGCATCTGTGGTAGCATGCTTTTTTTGAAATACTGCAGGCAATACTTTATCCTCACTCATCGCATACATCACCCTTGGATTACTCATTAAAATAACATTCACATAAGCAAGTACACTTAAGACCATCGCAAAATCAAATACTTTGGCACCCAATTTCCCAAACCATGCTTCAAATAAAAGCGAGCCAATGGCATTGGCATTTTTAATATTATCAAAACCAATCACTTTTACATAAGTATAGTTAATAGCTAAGTATAAAAATAAAACTAGTAAAATACCAATCACAATGCCTCTTTGCATTGTTTTAGCAGAACTGACTTCGCCTCCAAAATTGATGGTTTGTTGATAGCCGCCATAAGTAAAAAATACTGAGACCAAACTCACTAGTAAAAGAAGCATGCCATTGGTGCCATCATACACATATACTTTACCATCGTTGAATCCATGTGGCGCCACGCTCACACCTTTGAACAAGGATGTAATAAGTAATAAAATCAAACTAATTTTTACAATCATCAACACATTCTGCGTCCTGCTACTTGTTTTTAATCCTAATAAATTAACAATATAAAATAGCCCGACCGAAAAAGAAGCCACACCAATATTAAATAAAGTCCCCGATGGCCTTCCAAACAATAAATCACTTACATAATCTGCACCTATTAACGCAACTACTGCTAAAGAAGCTGCATTGCTAATTAAGATCAAGACATTAATAGTAAATCCTACACCAGGATGGTAACAGTGCGCAAACACTTTATAGTATCCGCCCATCACAGGCAATCTTTGTCCAATTTCTGCATAAGTCAACGCACCAAATAAAGCAATGATACCCCCAATGATCCAAGCACTAAAAAAAATGAGTGGTGTACCAGACTTCGCAGCAATCGTGGCTGGGGTTTTGAAGATACCCATGCCAATCACTAAGCTGACCACAATCATGGTTAAGCTAAAAAAATTGATGCTTTGTTTAACTTTTGTACTCATATCAAATGCTTTACACTTTTCTTAAATATAAATATATCAACTTATTTGGAGTTTTCAACAATGGGTTGATAATTAAATACAACTACTGATTTAAAAGAGAATAAGTTTGTACTTGATTAGGTTCATGTAAATGATTAAAAGGGAATCCTGTTCAAACCAGGAGCTATTCCCGTAGCTGTAAGTTCGATGCGCAAGCATTAAGTCAAATCCACTGAAGCAATTTGGGAAGGATGACTTTGAGAAGAACGAGCCAGAAGACCTGCCTGATTAAAAGAAATCAACAGCTTTCGGGTAAAAAGCAAGGATTGTAAAAAAATTAAGCGCAGGGGTATACGATCACCCTACTTAATCAATTATGGTTCTCTTATTCCAGGAAGCTCATTGTTCACTCAGTAAAATGAAAAAAAACAAAACAATGAGCAAAAAAATCATCACGCTCTCGGTGTGCCTTATCGCCACCACAAGCCTCGTCTTTGGGCAACAAAAAGACAGTCTTCAAAAAAAATCTAACGCCTCTCAGTTGGAGGATGTGATTGTCACTGCTAATAAAATTGAGCAGAAACAAAATGGCACAAGCAAAGTCATCACCGTGATTACTGCAGCTCAAATTCAACAAAATGCTGGCAGAACCATTGCGCAAGTATTGAATGAACAGGCTGGATTAAGTTTGCCAGGCACTTTGAGTAATTCAGGAACCGTTCCTAGTATTTACATGCGTGGTGCCGCATCAGGAAGAACCTTGATTTTATTAGATGGCGCGCCCGTTGGTGATCCTTCTATGATTAGCAATGAATTTGATTTAAACTTAGTGCCACTCAATCAAGTGGAGCGCATTGAAATTCTAAAAGGTGCACAAAGTACCCTGTACGGATCGGACGCGATTGGTGGTGTAATTAATATTATCACAAAATCAAAAGGCAGGCCCTTTGTGACTGGTGCATTGAGCTATGGTAGTTATGGAACCAAGCAGGGCAATTTACAGTTCAATAGCAGCATCAATAAATTGAACTATACCATTGGATTTGAAAATCAAAATGCAGACGGATTTTCTTCGGCAAAGGATATTACCAACAAAGCCAACTTTGATAAAGATGGTTATCAAAACAATAGCTTTTTTGTAAAAGCAAAATACCAGATTGATACGTTATGGAATCTACAATTGTCTAGCAGAAAGACTGCTTATAATGCTGCAATAGATTACGGCGGTTTTATGGATGACAAAGACAATGAGTTCAAAAACGCCACCACCATGAGTGGCCTAGTGTTGAAATATAAAAAAGCAAAAACAAGTTTTCAATTACAGTATCAATACACCACACAAGACAGGATTTATTTAAATGATAGCGCAGATAGGACTTACTTGATATATGAAAACAATCAGTATGCAGGTAAAACCCATTTTGCAGATGCCTTTTTATCGACACCAATTCAAAAAAATGTACAATGGATTATGGGGACTGATTTTAGATACGGATCCTATAATCAATCTTACGAAGCATTGGGTCAAGGGTGGGCATATGCATTTAGCACAAATGATACTTTTCAATTCCAGAATGCCTTGTACACATCCGTCTTGATCAATGACAATGCAAAAAAATGGTTACTCGAATTAGGCGCTAGATACAATAACCATAACCGATTTGGCAATAACCAAACCTTTACATTCAACCCATCTTATGCATTGACTGATCAAGTAAGATTGATAGCAAGCGTGTCGACTGGATTTAAAGCGCCATCACTTTATCAACTAGGTAATAATGATCAACTGAAAGCAGAAACCTCTATCAATACAGAGTTGGGTCTGTCCTTTAGGAAAGGTGATGTATTTGCCAGAGCCGTTTACTATAATAGAACTATCAAAAATGGGATAGACTACAATAATATTAATTTTCAATACTTCAATTTTATCCAACAAAAAGTCAATGGTATAGAAATTGAAATTCAACATCCACTTAACGAACAACATCATTTTTCGTTGAATTACACTTTGATGAATGGACAAGAGACCAATCAGAATAGAATTACCAATACTGATACAGTTACTTATGATTATTTATTAAAGCGTCCTAAACACAGTTTAAACGCACAATGGAATTATGCACTCAATAACAAGTGGAGTGCATCACTGATGGGTAGATTGATAAGCGAAAGAAAGGATGTAGGTGGCTATGGTGCACCAGATGTAACTTTGGGTTACTATACTCTATTAAATGCAAGCCTACAATACAAATGGAGCAACCGCATAACAGTGTTTGCAAATGGTCAAAACCTCCTAAACGACAATTTCAGTGAAGTCAATGGGTACAATGCCATTGGCAGAATGGTCCAATTTGGGATACGTTTAAATTAAAATTTTGCTGTTAACAATATAACAATTGTCATCTTGATTATTTTAATGCCTTAGTAAATCTAAAAAAGCTTTGTATCTTCATACAAAGCTTTTTTTATGGGATTTAAATTAGATGAACTACTTACCATTGTCTTTACATTGTTCGCGGTAATTGATATCGTGGGTTCTATTCCACTATTAATTGCCATGAAAGAAAAATCGGGTGCCATTCAATCGCTTAAAGTGACCCTTATTTCTGGCGGCTTGATGATTTTATTTTTATTCCTAGGCAAACCTTTTTTACAATTATTGGGCTTGGATGTCAAATCATTTGCCGTGGGTGGTTCAATTGTGATTTTTCTATTAGGTCTTGAAATGGTGTTGGGGCATGAGATTTTCAAAGGCGATAAAAATGCACAGTCTGGTGCCGTAGTGCCTATTGCATTTCCTATTATAGCTGGTAGCGGAACCCTAACAACTATTATGTCTTTAAAAGCCAACTATGATGAACTCTATATTGCACTAGGTATACTTATCAACCTAGTCATTGTATACGCAGTTTTAAAATCGCTCAATTTTATTGAACGTTTACTAGGACCTGCAGGCTTACTAGCAGTTCGTAAATTTTTTGGTGTCATTCTTATAGCTATTGCCGTTAAAATATTCTCTAGCAATGTAGGAGCACTGATACGTTAAAAAGATAAAATTTAAAAACTATACCTGGCTTGTACTACATAATTTCTTCCTAGAGCAGAAATCCCACTTGCGAAGTATCTATAATTTAAGTCGGCAATATTTTCAATTTGAAAACTGAAATTTAATTTCTTTGTTGGCTGATAGCTGGTATTGATATTCCAAATTTGCCATGCTGGCATACCATCCTTGGTTGCATAAATTTCATTGTCTTCTCCATTTAAGTTATAGTCCTCTATACGCTTCCAGCCATTGAATACAGTAAACAATTCGGCAGTCAACTTTTTTACATCATGCTTTAATCCAATCCTACCATAGGTTGGAGGGATATGGTCTAGAGGCAATGCAGTATTCAAGCCATCGAGTTTACGATCGGCATAGTTCCCTTTAGTATAAGTATAGGTAGCAGCCAATATCGTATTAGGTGTTAAGTTAGCAGACCCATTGACATTCAATCCATAGACAACTGCCTTCGCTTTATTTTGAGTCGCGTACACATCACTCATGATACCTTGATATAGAATGGAACTTGCATTATTCCATTTGAAATTATCTACCACCAGTGCATTGCTAAACCAAGTATAAAATAAGGAAGCTCCAATGCTATATGTCGAACTTGTTTTAGATACATTCAATTCGGTATTGTAAGTATACTCGGGTTTTAAAGCCTTATTAGGTACGACTACATAACCAGTTCTTGTATCAAATACTTTAGTTAAGTCATCCACATTGGGCGCCCTAAATCCACTGCTTACTCCAAAAGTCACCCTAAGTCCATCTGCGCCATTGTAGGCCATGCCTAGATTACCCGTGATGGCAGTATTGTTTTGATTGGCATCTGTGAATGGAAAATGCATGAGTGCCGTGTCTTTAAAATTGGCATTCAATTGCACATTGTTCAAACGCAAACCAGTATTCAACACCCAATTACCTTTCAAAAATTGAGTATGTTGTGCATACAAAGCATAATTGGACATATTGGTAGGCCCATCACTATACCTTGTAGCAATGATGCTGCGCACATTCGAAGCAATATTATTACTATATGCAGTTGAACCCACATTATTATAATAAGACTCCACTCCAATATTTAATTCACTAGACTTGCCCTGGTGTAGTAAATCCATATTTAAACCAACCATATCCACCGCCTCAAATCTATAATCCTTATTATTAGACATGAACCTTCTAGTCATTCTGCTTTCTTCCAAGTGCTGGTAATTGACATTCGTAGTTAATTTTTGAAAGTACCCATTCAAATTTGATTTAGTCAATTTATACCCAATCATATTTCTTACCTGCGGACCATAATACCATTCTGAATAAACAGGCAAGCCATTACTGGTTTCTGTTAAACGATCATACCTATTAATATCAGATGAATTTGAGATTTGTACATTCAATACATGTGTGGTGTTTTCATTAGGTTGATACAATATTTTTTGTAAAAGATCGGTTTGATTGTATCCACTTAATTTTTGAATATTCACAGACGTACTATTGTCTTTAACAACATCTGAATTGTTTTCTATTGCTACATAAAATAGTCTTTTACCAAAATCTGGATAAGCAGTAGTTCTTTTATTTCCTTGGCGCATATCACCAAAACTGCTATTGGTAAATGAAGTGAGATAAGCCCATTTGTTATTGGCAATATTAACATCAATATGCTGTCTGTTCTCATTTTGCCCATTGCCGTATCTATAAACCAGATTACCATCCGTTTTCCAAGCTGCTTTTTTAGAAACAAGATTAGATTTAAACAATTGTGGCTGCTTAGTAAATAAATTCACCACCCCACCCAATGCATCGCTACCATATAAAGTAGAACTTGGGCCATAAATAATTTCTACTCTGTCTAGTATCATATTGTCTACAGTGATGATATTTTGTAAATGTCCAGCTCTAAAAATGGCGCTATTCATACGCACACCGTCTACCATTAATAGTACCCTACTCGCTTCAAAGCCTCTCACAACGGGGCTTCCACCCCCTGCTTGGCTTTTTTGCACAAAGACCTGACCAGAAGCAGTTAAGATATCTGCCGTATTCGCTTGCTGTTGCAACAATACTTTATCGGTTAAGGCAACCACCCTTTGTACGATATTTTTTGAGAGCGTTGGAAACTTATTGGCATAAATAACTACATCTTGCAATTGCTTACTTGAAGTATCAGATTGCGCCAAAAGTTCCAGACTCATCCCAAAAAATAACAGTACGCTTACTATTAAACGCATGATGAATTTTAAAGAATGAAAATGAAAATGAATGCTATCAAATGAAAAAATAATTTGATAGCCCTGTCTTATCTATTAGACAGTTTCTGGCGGATGTGAGATTGCTCCTGAATAACTACTTAAAATTGGCGTAGTTAAAAATGGATACTTCTTTTTTAGTAAAGTATAGTTGAATAAATTTTGGGTATTGAATGAAGGACATTCATACACAGCAAGGCTGAGGTTCAATTTGATTTTAGAAGAACTGGATTTAGATTTCGCCTCTTTATCCAAATGATTTAGTTTATGTTGATTAGCAACAATGGCTGCTTCTTCTTCATCGGATGCTGCTTTAATGACCCAGCCTTTCTTTGTTTGCTCAATGGAAACAATATCGTAAAACATCCCCTTGTAACTAAATTCACGTCCCTTCTCCTCCCACTGATAGCCCTCAGGTAAAATGGATTTATCTTTTACTACAAGTGTGATTTGATCGTCACTATGCTCATCATCTTCTTTTTCGAGAATTTGACCTGCACTAATACTTGCGAATCTTTCTTGCTCATGTAATTTTTCCTGCAGCTTATAAAAATAGCTCAAGCTACTTGTTGATAATAACAAGGCGGCAAAACAACATATGGCAATCAGTTTTTTCACGAAACCTAAGGTACGTAAAATGCAACGAAATTGTAATTGGTAATTTATAGGTATAAAAGTCCTATGTGTAGCCAAGCCCAGGATCGAACTGGGATTTAGCGCTTCGGAAACGCTTGTACTAACCATTGTACGACAAGGCCATAGTATAAAATTAGTGTATTCTAGCAAATTTTGAGAACCATCTACCGTCGAAATAATACTTTAATAGCCGCAGGCAGGAAAATAGATGTAGGAAGACTCAGCATAATCCGGATATCCTCCATAAAATTAGATGTATTGGATAAGAATTTAAATACAGTGGCTGCCCTATTTTTCTTAAATATGCGTGCGAATATTTCATCGCCTGCCATTTTTTGATGTTCAAGGATATACAATAATACTGCATCGTAAAATTGATGTCTTGTATGATGCACAGCAGGATTCAAAGCTTGATTCGATTTTAATTGACTTACAATCTGCTGTGTTTGCTTCTGGATAAATTGAAAAGCATAACCAGTACTTGCTTTGACTGCATCTCCCATGGTGCCTATTGAAACAACCGCGCCATCATTGGATGTCAATTTTTTAGAGGTCATGGGTATAGCACCCATTTCGGTATGTTGAATTTGATATGCTAGCCCCTTGTAATGTTCCTCCATATAGGCATTCAATACCGTATCATATTTTGACTCCACCAATATAGAAGGAGAAAATAAAGTATACTCCACCAAGGCTTTTTTATCTGTTAAAGGAAGCAGGTACATAAAAGCGGTTGCATCCATTTGAGGTACATTAAAATCCATCAATCTTGCAATATGCTCATCAAAAACAGGATTATCAAATTCTACTACAATGCCTTTAAAATGTTGCCAAAGTGTTGATTGAATGCGCTCCCCATTGATACTTGAAAATACATAGTCTGCATTTGCTGAACCCCCTTCCCAATTCACCCTTGCACTGCTGGCGTTGATGGAGTCAATGGTTAAAATCTTTGAAGCAACCCATTCTACATTGTTAAACCCCTTTGCAAAAGCACTAATGTATTGGTAAAAATCAATCCCTTGAATCATTTTGTATTCAAAAGGCGCAGTAGGTAAGGAACGATGCATCTCCCCTTTTAATACTTCTATATTGGACCATTTTTTACAAACTATAGACTCAAAGGGACCAGCATTATCTTCCCAAAAACACCAAGTTCGGTCATTGCCTTTTTTAAAATTAGCATCCACCACCAAAATCTTTTTTTGGCTTAGTATAGGATCCTGCAATAAATGGTATAACAAAGAATAGCCGGCACATCCAGCACCGGCTATTATATAATCATATTTATTTTGGACTTGCAATGCGTTATCCGTTGTTTTGTATCATTTCGTCACGTCTTACTTTATCCCAATATTTTTTCGCTACAATTAGCATACCAAAACTCTCACTCTCTTCTTTACCTAAATGTTTGTGGTGCATTTTATGCGCCCAACGAATGGCTTTGATATATCGATTATTTGATTTTGTAAACCATTTGATTCTCTGATGAATAATCACTTCGTGTACAATAAAATAAGCCAATCCATACATGGCCACACCTGTTCCAATACCCGATAACCATGGCATGGCATTGAATGTACCATAAAAAATACAAGCCATACTTGGAAGCGCAAAGATCAAGAAGAACGCATCGTTCTTTTCAAAAATATGGCCAGTAGGCTGATGGTGATCTTCGTGTAAATACCATAAAAAACCATGCATGACATATTTATGCGTTAACCAAGTAACACCTTCCATAATGGCAAAAGTCAATAACATAGAAATTAAGAAAATCATAAAGGAACGTTTAGGATGTAAAGGTACTATAACAAATTTAAGCTTGCTCTAATTTTTGCTTTGAAAACAATAAATAATTTTGCGTAATCTGGTATCCTAATTCTAGTGCTTAATAACGCCCCATGATTGGTCTGTTTAATCTTATTAAATAAAGCATAGTAGTATTTAAACGCTACATAAACCCCAAAACGACAAGGAACCGGAAGGGCCTTGATACCGTCTAATGCTGCATCAAAATCTGCTTGTATATCCGCTTCAATTTGTTGCTTATCAGCTAGGCTAAAATTGCTGAAATCACAATTTGGAAAATACATACGCTCCATACCCACAAAATCTGCTTTGATATCCCTTAAAAAATTTACTTTCTGGAAAGCAGCCCCTAAACTTTGTGCAGCAGGCTTCAATGTTTCATATTGCGTATCGTCCCCATTACAGAATATTTTTAAACACATCAACCCCACAACTTCGGCACTTCCAAAAATGTATTGATTGTAACTTGCTTGGTCATGGGACTGTTGAGAAAGATCCATTTCCATACTGTATAAAAATGCATCTAATAAGGCTCTATCAATTTTAAATTGATTGAACGTCAATTGAAAACGATGTAAGATAGGATTCAAGCTTATTCCATTATCCAATGCGGCATAGGTATCTGCTTTAAATGTTGCTAGTAATGTTGCTTTATCATACTCATGAAAAGTATCTACAATCTCATCTGCAAATCGCACAAATCCATAAATATCATAAATAGGTTGATGCAGTGACTTGTCCAATAATCCAATAGCAGAAGAAAAACTTGAACTATACAGTAAAGTGGTAGACTTACTACTTTGTGCGGTTACTTCGTTATATAATTTTAATGAAGACATATTCAATTATGCTTTATGTTTTTGATCAACAAGCTTAGCCACTACTTCTCCACTAATTAAACTTGGTGGCACTCCGGGACCAGGCACTGTTAATTGACCAGTGTAATATAAGTTATTTACTTTTTTACTTTTACAACTTGGTTTTAAATTTGCTGTCTGCAATAATGTATTTGCTAAGCCATATGCATTGCCCCTAAAGGAATGGTAGTCTTCTTTAAATTCTTTTACTGCATAAGAACGCTTGTACACTATTGAACTTCGTATAGACTGACCAATGCGTTCTTCGAAACGTTGAATGATCATCTCAAAATATTGATCTCTAATCTCCTCTGTATCTCCTTCTAAACCAGCTGCAATGGGGATCAATAAAAATAAATTTTCACATCCCTCTGGTGCAACAGTCGGATCTGTCACCGAAGGCACACTTGCATAAAACAAAGGTCTTGTAGGCCATTTTGGATCGGAATATATTTCTTGACCATGTAAACCAAAATCAGTATCAAAAAACAATTGATGATGCAATACCCCTTCTAGTTTTTTATTCAATCCAACATAATACAATAAAGAACTTGGCGCCATTACCCTACTATCCCAATACGCAGCAGAATAAGATTGATATGCAGGTGCTAATAATTTAGTTTCAATATGATGATAATCTCCGGCACCAACAATTACATCCATAGTGTATTGTTGCTTTTCACCTGTAGCTGTTTTCAAAGTATGCACAGCCACTGCTTTACCAGATTGCACTTCGATCGATGTCACTTCCTCGCCTAATTTAAATTGCACGCCTAATGATGTTGCCAAATCATGCATCCCTTGCACAATACTATACATGCCAAATTCAGGATACCAGGTACCGCCTTTGATATCTGCATAATTCATTAAGCTATATAAAGCGGGTGTTTTTTCTGGTAAGGCGCCTAAAAACAAAACAGGAAATTCCATCAAGGATTGGATAGACGGATGTTTGAAAAATTTAGCCACATGTTTTTTCATCGATTGAAAAACATCTAATTTAAAAACACCTTTGATTAAATCCATATCTAAAAATTCTGTCAATGACAGACCCGGATTATGTACTAGTTTTCCAACACCCACATCGTATTTGAATTTAGCCTCCGCCATAAAAGCATCTAATGCTTTAGCAGCGCCCGGCTCCACTGATTCTAATATATTTTGTAATTCCTTGTAATTGGCTGGTATATCCCATCCTTCTTTTTCAAAATAAACTCTGTAAGAAGGATCCAGTCTTTTAAGTGCGTAATAATCACTTACTTTTTTACCAAAGGCGTTAAAATACCTTTCAAAAATATCTGGCATCCAATACCAACTCGGACCCATATCAAATGTAAATCCTTCTGCTTTAAATTTTCTTGCTCTACCACCTGGTAAATCATGCTTTTCAATCACTGTGACTTCCCAACCCATTTTTGCTAAGAAACTTGCGGTAGATAAACCTGCAAAACCCGCTCCTATAACAATTACTTTTTTTGATGTCGATGACATGAATTTAATATCGTTGAATTTTTTGCTTTAAAATTTTTCTAGCAAAGTGAATTCTACTTTTGATTGTACCTAGAGGCTCATTTAGCGCATCTGCAATTTCATTGTACTTATACCCTTCGTAGTATAAATTAAATGGTG
>JBILAW010000016.1:0-19075 GCA_044354025.1 Sediminibacterium sp. | reverse complement strand
GGTGGTGCAACTATTACTGCAAGAGGTGTGGTTTGGAGCACATCGACAAACCCCACAATTGCTTTAACAACAAAAACATCTGATGGATCTGGTAATGGATCTTTTACCTCTATTTTTACAGGTTTGAATGCAAATACCATATATTATGTTCGTGCCTATGCAACAAATAATGTTGGTACAGCATATGGTGCAGTAGTTTCTTTTACTACAAGTCAACCTACAATACCTAAACTTTCAACTACATCAATTAGTCAAATCTCAAACATAGGCGCTACAGGAGGTGGTAATATTACCTCCGATGGCGGTGCTGCAATTACCTTAAGAGGAATAGTTTGGAGTACTACTCCTAACCCAATTTGGTCGTTACAATATATTACAACAGATGGAACAGGAACTGGGTCATATACTAGTTTAATCTCAAAACTAACTGGTGCTACAAAATACTATGTAAGAGCGTATGCGAAGAACAGCATTGGTGATGGCTACGGAGAAGAAGTGAGCTTTACAACATTAGGGTCAACTATACCAAATATTACTTCTAAGGTTTCATCAATTTATAGTACAGGGGCAATTGGAGAGTTAGAAATAATCAATGATGGAGGTTCTCCAATAACAGCAAAGGGTATTTGTTGGAGTACATCTAGAAACCCAACCTTAGCAAATTTTAAAACTGTATTACCTGTAATTGGCATCCCACTTGAAGGTTACTATCAAATGACTACTTTGACATTAGGAACTACTTATTATTTAAGGTCTTATGCAACTAATGCCATTGGAACTGCTTACGGAAATGAAGTTAGTTTTACAACTAAAGCTTTATCCATAGGAGATAATTTTGGAGGGGGGAAAGTTGCATATATTGATAAATCTGGAATACACGGTCTTATTGTTGCAACTGCTGATTTACCAAATCTTGTAGAATGGAGTAGTCCCGGATTGGTTAGATCTCTTGTAACAAACACAGGATACGGTTTCGGGAAGTCAAATACAACAAAAATCGTAGAGGCTTATGGTTTTAAAAATTCAACAAATTATGCTGCATTTTTATGTGATAGCTATGGTTTGTCACTTTATGGTGATTGGTTCTTGCCAAGTTCTGATGAGCTTTCATTAATTCAGAAAAACATAAACATATTGGGGGGATTTAAAAATACAGCGGGGTATTGGAGTTCTTCGGTATCTTTGTATAATGGCGGTGATATTGGCAATGCGTATGTAGTAAGTATGAATACCGGTACTGCAAGTAGCTCTAGTAAAACGGGAAAGTTTTCGGTTAGGCCAGTAAGATCATTTTAATCTAAATTAAATTTGTTCTATGGCAAATCCCCATCTTCCACATTTTATAGTATCAGTGATATTTTATAACAAAAAAACTTTATTACTAATAAACCAAAAGGTGTGTAAAAGGATGACACTAAACTATGGTCCCATTTTAATCGAATGAAAATAGAACACAATGTGGCTCGTCTTTGGGTTGATTGTTTTGATTATCAATCTAATACAGTGATAATCGCAGAGTTAGTTTTAAGAGGTCGGCCCCAGCCAGTTCACAAAGCTTGTCACGACAGTGACAGGCTTTTTTGTTTCGAGGCTGCGTCGGGAGCTCGCTCACGTAAGCAGACGAGGAACAAAAAAGGCAACGAAACGCGAAGCGGTTCGTTGAAAAGCTTTGAGTAAGGACGCCATTCAGGGAAGTCGTTCGAGCGAAGTGGAGCCGACAATCCCTTTCTTCTATTTAGGTAAATTTATGAGGCCCAGGTCTACTTTTTTATTAAAATTTCATTTTGAAAACAATCATATATAATTTTTTGTACATTAGTATAAAATATATTCAAATGTTACAAATCAAATTAATGAAAACAACCCTATTTCTATTGATAATCATAACTTTCTCTAGTTGTGCAGTTAATAGAAAAATGATGTTTGAGAACAAAAAAGTTACAATAGATAACAACTTTAGCAAAAAAATTAATGTTGTATTTCAGGATTCACGAAAAGATGTTCTCTCTGGTAAAGAAAAAGTTACATTTTGTGGACATATGAATTCTAGTGCACAAATAGAATATAATATTCAAACAAAAAGTGGGAAACCCCTTGCTGATGAATTTTCTACATTTTTTACAAATTCTTACAATATAAATAAAGAGTTAGCTACACCTGTTTTTGTAGAACCAAGTAATAACAAAGATTTGATTATCAATAATTTTAAAAATTCTAACACGGAATTTATGATTTTCGTCTCTATTTATGATTGGGAATCAAGAGCAACGCCATTATTTTCTTCAATTAGATACGAAATGAATTATAAATTACATTTTGAAATTTATAACAAAAATGGAAATAAAGTAACTGAATATGATGCGCAGGATGCAACTACAGAGAAAAAAGGACTTGCCGGAAGTTTAAAAGTAATGCAAACAACTGCAGATGATGCTATTAAGAAAGAAGTGAAGCGCTTTTTAGAATTGCCGTCTGTTAAAAATATTTTAATGTAAAAAAGGTCAACTTTATATTTGAAACAAAAACTCCGAAATCGTATTGAAATCGGAGTTTTTTTATGCCCAGTGGCACAGTTTTAATTAGAAACGCTCATGGGATTACTTAGATGCTAGTTCAAATGTTTTTAAAGCTGTATTAGTGGCTTTTGTCTTTGAGGTTACCGTTACTGTTGCAACACATAATGTTCCAGCATTCAATCCAGTTACTGTAAATGGATTACTAGCTGCAGAAGAGGAGATATTTGAGGTAAATACAACAGTATTATCCAATTTCTTCCTAACAGTTACGTCAATTGTTACGCCATCTTTAGGTAATGTAGATGTAATATTAGCATTTATAAGAAGCGAAGTTCCAATAACAGGGAATACAGTGGAGTAATTCACCTCTGCGCCAGCTACATCAACTTTAAACACAATATCAGACTCTACGACAACTACCGGTGGTGGTGTTGGAGGGGTTGGTGTAGGGCTATCTCCTCCTTTACTACAACCAGCAAGAAAAAAAACACTAGAAGCAAAGGCTAAAATGCATATTTTATTTAGGACAATTTTAATACTTTTCATAAATTATAATTTAACCATTTTAAACTGATGAGATACTTTGAAGTCAGGCGAAGCGACTCTTACAAAGTAAATGCCTGGATTCAATTCATTGAATGTCAATCTTGATCCGGCTGTTACACCAATTCTTGTTGCCACTTTTACGCCTGTTGCAGCAGAGAATACTTCGATATTCAATCTTTGATGTCCTTTTATAACAAAGTCAATATTCATAAAATTAATGAAAGGATTAGGAGCAAGCTTAATATACTCATCAGCGCTTAAATTTATCACATCAGTTACCAAGTAATAATATGGATTGCTTAAAGAACTGGCACATCCATTTTGTGTCGTTTTGGCTGTGTAAGATCCTGGTTTAGTTGGTTTATACTTTTGTGTGGTATCATTCAAAGAGACTCCATCTTTATACCAACTATTACCATAGGTGTTTGTAGAAATTAAATTACCAACAGAATCCCTTGATATAATTGGCACCTGCGGTGTTAACTTAACTGTAACGGCAATTTTTGCTCTTACGCTTTCACAACCAGACAGATTAGTTATCTGACTCACATAATAAAAACTTACACCAACATTATTTGTCATAGGCTTTATAGATGAAGTACTTGAAGAACCCCCTGTTTGATTATTCCCATACCATAATAATGTGTTATTCGATAAAACAGTTGCTTTAAGGGTATCTGCAACATTACCTAGACAGTATGCGGTATCTTTTACAGTTGGAGCAGGTGGATAATTATCAACTATTATACTAATTTTTGAACTTTGAGCACTTTCGCAACCATTAATTTTTCTTGCCACAGTATAGTCACCGCTAGCATTAGCTAAATAAGTAGTATCAGTTTCTCCATTAATCGGCTGATTATTAAAATACCATTGGTTTAAATCAGTAGAATTGGTTTTTAAAATTGCACTTTGACCAGAACAGATCCTATTTGAACCTATTGATGTTATAGAAGGTACAGCTGGAATTAAAACAACGCTTCCAGTTCCAACCAGACTTCTGCCGTTTGAGTTTTTTGAAGTAATAGTTATCTTTCCAGAATAGTTATTACCCAATGTTGGTTTGGCAATTAATCTGGCATATAATTTGGTAGGACTAACATTACTACTAGTTGAAGGCAATGCTATATACTTACTATATTTACCATTTTCTTCTGTAGCAATTTCAAAATCAGCAGACGATGTAATTCTAATACTATCTATTAAAGCATTACCATTTACCAAAAAAGATTGCGGTTTAGATGCAACACCTACACATGCTGCAAAATTTTCAAAATTTCTGTCATTTTCCACAGATATATTTACATTAGGCGTATTATAAATTACCCTAACGGCATTATTATTTGGCTCAGTAAAATAAATACTCCCGAATTTGTCTATTGTCAAAAAACGTGGTTGAATGTTAGCTTCTAATGCTTGTACATTATTAACAAATGGCCCTGTAATACCTGTACCAGCAATTGTTGTGATAATACCGGTTGTTGCATTAATTTTTCTAATTCTATTACCATCTATAAAAATGATATTATTCAAATTATCCACCGCTATAGAATATGGGATAGTAATCTGAGCTTCTGTAGCTAAACCATTATCACCTGAAAAACCTGAAACGCCAGTACCAGCAATTGTAGTAATAATTCCCGTGGACGCATTAACTTTTCTAATTCTACTATTACCTAAATCCCCTATATACATATTGCCCACATTGTCAAATGCTGCACAAAATGGTTGAGAAATTTTAGCTGAAATTGCGGCACCACCATCTCCACTAAACCCAGAAGTTCTAGAACTATTCACAACTGTGTTAATTCTACCAGTACTTGCAGTAATTCTTCTTATTGTGTGACTAGATCGTTCAATTGTATAAATATTGCCTAATTTGTCAATAGATATCTCGGAATTAGGAGAAATAATGGCTGTTGTTGCAGCTATATTTTCAGATGTACTACCTCCAGTCCCCCCAGCATACCAACTAATACTATTATTAGTTTTTGTTAATTTCAAAATTTCAAATACACTTCTTATAAATAAATTGCCTGAAGTAGTATCCACTAACGCGTTCATTGGGCCTAGTAACCCAAAATCAATATTAGGAACTGAACTAGGATTACCAGCCCTTGATGTATATGTATTATCACTCCTTCCTACTAAAGTAGTGATAATTCCATCGGATGCATTTATTTTCCTAATTCTGTTATTTGACCTATCTGCAATGTAAACATTACCATCTTTATCTAAAGATATTCCCTGAGGAGAATTAAGTAGCGCTGAAGCTGCATTTCCATTATCACCTCCAAAATTTCCAAAACCTGCTATAGTATTAATTATTGAGCTAGAAGCGTCCACTTTCCTGATTCTATTGTTACCATAATCAGCTATAAATATATTACCAGCAGTATCTGTTGTTATACTCCTTGGATTATTGATATTTGCACTCAATGCTGGTCCGCCATCTCCACTAAAAGTAGTACTTCCTGATCCAATAATTGTATACATCAAACCAGAACTTTTCTCAATTTTTTTGATAACACCGGCTTGGAAATCAAAGTAGATATTACCAATTTTATCAACATGCAACGTATTTATATTACCAATCTTGGCAAATGAAGCTAAAGTCGTATCGTTTTTAACTTGCCCAGATGTTCCATCACCAGCAATAGTGGTTATAATTCCGTCTTTTGCAGAGATCTTTCTGATTCTATAATTTGAAGCATCTGCAATATATATATTACTAGAATCATCAACTTGAACGCAAGTGGGTCTATTTAATTGTGAATTTATAGCCAAACCACCATCCCCTGCATATCCAGCTTTACCATTTCCTGCAATGACAGAAATTATACCTGTACTTATCGTAACTTTCCTTAAAGTATGTGTACCCCTATCTACAATATAAATATTACCCTGCTTATCTATTGTAAAGTCATTAGGCAATAAAAAAGTTGCATTCAAAGCTGGGCCTTCTTTGATGTTTGAATCAGGAACTTGGCCACTTCCAACAACCGTTGTTATAAATCCAGTAAGTTTAGATACTTTTCTTATTGTGAAATATCCATCCAAAATATAACCATTATCTGCATTATCAAAACGAAAATTTCTAGGTGATGCTAACAAAGCCTTAGTTGCTAGACCACCATCACCAGTATTACCTGGGTTACCATCACCAGCATAAATATCAATCGTCCCTTTTTTTTCATCAATTTTTCTGATTAAATTATTAGTTATATCAGCAAAATAGACGTTTCCTTGTTTATCAATAGCTAAACCTAGAGGTTGTTGTAAAACAGCTTGTGTCGCAGGCCTTCCATTTCCTAAATATTTCAATCCAGCTAATGTTCCAACAATCTGTGCATTTAAAATTTGAAAATTAAAACTGCATAAAAATAAAATGGAAAAAATAAAAAAATTACTTTTTGAAAAACGTTTTTTCATATAAAAATTTAAATAATAAAATAAAAAATAGTTTAAACTTTAATTTTAAACATATTATTTTAGCTTCAGGAGGGGAAACAAAGATATTAAAATATTTAATTATACAAAATAATAAGGCATAAACCTAAATTAAATTTAATCTTAAAATAATTTAATGTGGCTCGTCTTTGGGTTGATTGTTTCGATTATCAATCTAATACAGTGATAATCTCAGAGTTAGTTTTCAGAGGTCGGCCCCAGCCAGTTCACAAAGCTTGTCACGAAAGTGACAGGCTTTTTTGTTTTAAGGCTGCGTCGGGAGCTAGCTCACGTAAGCAGACGAGAAGCAAAAAAGGAAACGAAACGCGAAGCGGTTCGTTGAAAAGCTTTGAGTAAGGACGCCATTCAGGGAAGTCGGCGTAACGAAGTGAAGCCGACAATCCCTTTTATAACTATTGGGATGAGGGGGAAGTCGTTCGAGCAAAGCGAGAACGACAATCCCAAGCACTAAAAACTCCGAAATCGTATAGAAATCGGAGTTTTTTTATGCCCTTGTGGCACGCTTTTGTAGTCTATTGTATTGTTTTGTGTGGCTCGGTTGGTATGGATCCCTATAACTTGATCATCTTAAATTGATAGTTAATCTTACCATCCTTTGAACTCACTCTAACATAATATGTCCCTGGAGATAATTGACCCAAATATATTGGTATACCTGGAGTAAGGTTTTGCATACTTGACTTTCTAGTACCTGTTGCTAAATCAAAAACTTCTAAGTTTAACCTCTGATAACCCTTAATTACGAAATCGAAGTTCAATTGATTGATGAACGGATTTGGCGCTAGCTTTATAAACTCATCTGCGCTTAAATTTATCACATCAGTTACTAAATAATAATATGGGGTACTCATTAAACTTATGCAACCATTTTGTGTTGTTTTAGCAGTATAAGAGCCTGGTGTAGCAGGTTTATATTTTTGAGTAGTATCAGTTAAAGCTATGCCATCTTTGTACCATGTAATACCTGTTGCCCCAGATAATAAGAAATTAGCAGTGTCTCTTGATAATGTTGGGGCGCTTGGGATTGGTTTTATTGTAACTACTACTTTAGATCTTGGTCCAATACATCCTGTTGTTGTTATAATTTGACTGAGATAATAATTAACGGTTCCAACTGTTGCAGTGCTTGGTTTAATTGCGGTGATTGTCCCTGTTCCTCCAGTTGCATTAGTGCCATACCATAGTAATAAAGTTCCAGATAAAGCATTAAACCTTAATGTATCTACATTTGTATTATTACAATATGTAGTGTCTCTCACTACAGGTGCTAATGGTAAAGGGTTTATAGTTACTCCAATTTTCGATCTCGCACTTTCGCATCCTGTTGAGGTGTTCTTTTGACTAACATAGTAGGTATAAGAACCGATTGAAGTTGCAATAGGAACTGTAGCATTTATATTAGAAGAACCTCCTATGGCATTTGTGCCATACCATAACAAGCTATTACCTGAACTAGCTCCTGCAGACAAAACTATACTTGTTGAATTTTGACAAAAAGCAGTATCTCTAACTGTAGGTGAAACTGGTAAGGGATTAATTGTCACAGATAACTTTGTTCTTGGACTTTCGCATCCAGTAGTGGTGTTTTTTTGACTAACATAGTAATCTAGTGTCCCAGTTGAAGCTGTTGATATAAATGGTGCAGTTGTACTTGATGTACCTCCTGTTGAGTTTGTACCATACCAAATCAAACTATTACCAGAAGTGGCGGTAGCTGATAATGAGATACCTGGTTCGTTTATACAAAGGTTTTTAGCTGAAGTCACTGGAGATGAAGGTATTGTATTTATAACAAATGTTTTAATGACTGAAGCTATAGTATCAACTCCTTGTATGATTTTAATCTGGTAATTGGTAGCCTCCTTTAAATAAACTGTATCAATATTTTGACTATTTAATACCTGCCCATTCTTATACCAAACAATATTGTAACCTGTATATTTATTTGTAAAAACTTTTAAACTATCGCCTGTACATGCACTAAATATACCTGAAAAGTTAAATGTAGGCATTGGTGTGATATTAATTATTGCCTTCGCTGTGGTAGAATCTATCCCATCATTTACTAGAATTATCAAATCAAATTTGTTTAATTTATTGAAATCAATTTTATTTTTTAAAAAGATGTTCCCTAAAGTATCAATTTTGAATGTTTCATCTGTGTTTCCTGATTTGATTTTAAAACTCAATGATCTCCCATCAATGTTTAAAACTCTTAGACCCCCAATCTTATCGTTTATTTTTGTTGAATCTTTAATATTAAATGCGGTATCATAAATAATCGGGGGAGTGATTTTATTTAAAATTAATGTATCACTATAGATTAAACTAGATTTTGGGAAAAACGACTTAACCCTTATAATATATTTACTTTTTAAACTATCCTTTAAACTAGTCCTTAGAAATAAAGAGTCATTTTTTAAAATAAAAGATTTGTTATCATTAAAATTGGAGTCAAGTTGAATTTTATTTGTGTCATTAGCAAATTTATAGGATTTTGTAATTGAGGTAATATATGAAGAGCTAGCAGTATCTTTAAACTTATTATTTTTAATTGTAAGTTGATGATTTAACGAGTCAGACAAAAAATCTTCAATACATCTAATTGAGACCCCATTCCCTTTTGTAAATAAAACTGTTTTGAAAGGCTTTTTTTCATCATAAGTATTTGCAAAAGCTTTCATATGAACAAAAATACTCCAATCTGCATCAAGACCAACTGTCATAAACCATGCGTTGTATCCTTTGCCTAAGAATCCGTTTTCAAATCTCTCACCACTAGGCAACATAGTAAACCCACTGCTATTTGTTGCATCAGCGTTTTGTTCAACCCAATGTAGATTACCTTTTTCTTTCAAATCTCCGTCGTTATATTCTGCAGCTAGATCATACATTTCGCCAGCACTAGGCACTCTCCATCCAACTGGACAAGCTTTTTGTGAATACCAATTATAAAGCGCCCCAAATTTATTCTTATTACTTATATCATTATCGTACCATGAATAAACTGGTGTATTTTTTTTATTCAGAGTTGCCCAATCCTCATTAGAAACAACGTAAGTTATATTTGTCCCATCTCTTAATTTAGTTGATTTTAAATTTTCAGCCATCCATAATCTATTTCTTAAATAAACGGTTTTATAATTATTACCTTCATTATCAACCAAGATAGATATTGGATTTCCTTTAATTTTTGTATGTAAAGATTTATAGTCTGAAGAGTCATAAATTTTTCCATTTGTACCAATATTTACAAATCTAAACTGATAACTATAATTTGGCTTTGCATTAACAATACGTGCAAAAAAGCTTTCTACAATCTTTGCACCTCTAATTACAGATTTATTTACAGGCAAAGAAGTCATAATTGAATCAGCTTCTAAGAAATATTGAATATATATAGAACCATCATATTGAACAAGTCCTGACATTTGAACTTGAAACTCAACATATGTATCAGCAAATCTCCTAGATAATTCATTAAATTTAATTTGAGAAAACAAATTAAACGGCAAAGTAAAAAATAAAATAAAAATTGAGATTTTAGACAAAATTTTACTCATAAAAATGATTTTAAAAGTTCATTTTAAGACAGCTAGAAATAGCTGAATGGGGGTAATACAAATTTACTCTATTTGTTGAGGTTTCATTATGCTAATATGGCTATGTTATCAACAAATAACAATATAACGTTGCACCCCCTTTTTTCTTAGGAAATTCCCGTAGAATTCGCTCTATTAGTCAAAATAAGATATAGAATAACTGTGGCTTGTCTTTGGTTTGATAATATTGATTATCAATCTAATACGATGATAATATATGAGTTAGATTTTAGAGTAAGCGATTTAAGGAAGTCGGCGCAATGAAGTGGAGCAGAAAAGCCCTTTTATGAATATTATGACTAAATTTAGTCACAAATGTCAAAGATGATTCAAAAATTAACTGCCTACCTATTCATCTTGTTGTTTGCAAATCAAGTAAATGCTCAAACGACCAAGTATATTATCGTAAGACATGCCGAAAAAGATACTACGTTAGCTGATGCTAAAATGATGGCATCGGATCCTCCACTTAATAGTATTGGCGAAACAAGAGCATTGTCATTAGTGGACAAATTCAAGGCGCATAAAATCAATCAGATTTATTCTACAAACTACATAAGAACAAAAACTACAGCTGCACCTATTGCCAAAGCTCAAAATTTAAATATAGCCATTTACGACCCTAGAAAACTAGAGAGCTTTGCTACTCAACTTTTATCATCAGAACATACTGGAAAAACTATTTTAATTGTGGGACATTCTAATACAAGTCCGAAATTGGTTAATTTACTAATTAAAAAAGACCAATATAAAGATTTGGATGAATCTATCTATGATAGTTATTGGATTGTTACCAGTAAAAATGGTAAATTGAGGGCAAAAATGATGCAATACTAATTTTTAATAATTCTCTATATAGTGTGCATTAGTTCTTGATTGAACTTAGTTGATTTTCATCCTATAATTTTACGATTTCACTATCCATCCAGATCAGTCTTTTCTTGATCCAGTTTCTTAAATAATCTACCTCTTCTTGATGCGTATTACCAACAAAATTATTGAAAGGAAGTTTTACGCCAAGGATTTTCCATCTCTCAAAATGTCTATTTATTGCATTATTTGATTTCAGTAGATTGATGTGTTGATCTATGGTCTTATCTATAAAACTGGTAGATAAAGTTGATGCCCTTAATTGAGCCCACCTTAGTTTTAACTTTGAGGTAAAAGATGGGTCACTTAATAATTTTTTCCACCAAAAATGAATTAACCAAGTGTCATTGGGATAATAAGTATTATAATTAAAAAACCAATTTGCACTGTTGAAGAAGGATACTCTCTCATCATTGCCAAATCCTAAATTAAAATCCCAAATTGGCCCCATTTTTAGTTTGCCAAGCCTTTCTTTGTTCATGAAGGTGCTAAGTCTATAGCCATCGGGATTAGAAGCAAATTCATTGAGGATTATAAAATCAATAAAACTTTGTTCATCTATAAATTTATTATAACCATTTGTTGGATGATTAAAATCCTTAGTCAACAATACTTCTTCGAAATCGGCTATATAAGTCTGTAAATATTTTTTTTGTTCATTTGTTATAGCATCATATTTAGGATACTCATACATGAAATAAGTCTCTGCCCCTTTTTTGATGCCATAGGGAACAAAGGTGATTTTATTATAGAATGGATCATAGAGTGATCTAAAACCTAATGAAGGCGTATACAATGCATCTGCATCCCAGCCAACAATATCATTATCGCCTGCTGATTTATCAATTTTTATGATATAGCCTCCGGTAAGGGCACTTCCACTATTGTCGGTGCTAGCCATTTTTGTAATATTCACTCTACTTTTATCTCTTTTGATCTTTTCCATCAAAACATATAATCCAAGGTATGCACCATCAATATACAAATGAATATATTTTGTTCTTGTCGCATACATCCCAATTTGATTTGACAAATCATAAATCAAGGTGTTTCTAATAAGTGCTTTGTCATTAGCTGGTGCATATAAAATGAAATCGGATTGTTTTGGGAAATCCATAATTGCACTATCAGTATCTTGATCCAACTTATCTCTTAATTCAAATCCATATGATTTTTGATCAAATAACCTAAATGATGTAGAGCCTCTGTATTCTATCCCTATATTGGATCTAAAAACAATCGTGTCTCCAATTTGTATTTGTATAATTGACTGTACTTTGGGTTCATTTACAATCGTATTTCCTTTTGTGCTTATAAATGCAGTTGGAACCTTATTTGTGTAGTTGGTAATTGGAGACCAAAATGCTTTTTTAGGAAATGTATCTGCTAGTTGGTTGATAGTTGGTGCTTCAACGATCATGGCCACTTTTTTTTGGCAAGATAAGAGTGCTACAAAAGCAGTTATGAATAAAATTCGTCTTCCCATAGAATAGAAATATATGACCTAAATTACAGCATTATAATGATTCGTTGCTTATCGAATTTTTTTCTTTAACAAAACCACTCAAATTCAAACATTATTATTAAATTTAATGTCAATTAAAAACAGCATATGAAAAAGCTCCTATTCCTATTCGTTCTAATCATCTCCAACCAGTCCCTATTTGCTCAAAAGGATGCAGACCAAATACTTGGAACCTGGTTAACAGGCACAGGCAATGCAAGAGTAGAGATCTATAAAAACGCAAACAGCTTTCAAGGTAAAATCATCTGGTTGAGCGAACCAATTGACCCTGAAACCAATAAGCCAAAAACAGATACCAAGCACCCAAATAGCGCACTACATAGCAGACCACTATTAGGATTGATTAATCTTTGGGGTTTCTCATTTAATGAAGGCGATGGCAAATGGGAGAATGGACATATCTACGACCCAAAATCTGGTAAAGAATATAAATGCACCATTACTGCTAAAGATAAAAATACTTTAAATGTAAGAGGCTATATTGGTATTAGTGTGATTGGCCGAACAGATGTTTGGACTCGAGTAAAATAGCATTTATTATAATCTATTTACAATACTGGGCAATCTGAGCATCCACACCCGAATATTTTTTTGCTTTTGCTGCTTGTAAAGCACTACATGCTGCGACATTATTACCTGAAGCGATATAGGACATGGCTTTAAAGAATTCTGACTTACCTGTATTGGCGGATGGCAAATCAATGGCTCTATTAAAATATTGAATGGCTTTTTCGTAGGACTTAGCGGTGTAATAGCAAATACCCATATTTTCAAAATGCGTATAATTACTTGGCTCTGCCGCACTCGCTTGTAAGTAATAATTTGCAGCTACAGTATACTTGCCTTTCTGAAAAGCCTGTGCACCCAATGCAGCATAATTAGGCAAACTACCCGTTGAAATTGCAGTGCCGTATAACAATGATTTTGTGTTTACAAATATTGCGCTATCTGCAGGGAATTTTGCAATCGCTGTGTCTAATAAAGCCCTAGTTTCTGCAATAGGTGTTTGATTGATCTCAATTAAGCCTAGAATGTATTGATTCCAACCCTCTCCACTATTTCTGTATTTGATATAGGTTTTAAAGGCCTTGGTTGCTTCTGCAGTGTCTTTCATTTTAGCAGATGCAAAAATCATATTCTTATAATAGCTCGTTGCTCTTGGCCAATTATAGAAAGCTTTTTTTGCATAATAAAATGTACTATCAAATTTGCCTTGGGTCGAAAATATAGCAGTCCTGATAAAGTCATTGTAATGCAAGTATGGATTCACATTTTCACTTTCATTTAATAAGCGCATCGCTTCGTCATTTTGCTTATCTCTTAAGTAATACCTAGCAACCAAGGCTTTAATGGGCAGTGTAGAAGTAGAAAGATTAGGTATTGCAGGAAATGCGTCTTTCACATCTTCCAATGCCATTTTAGGATCTTCATTGATCTCACCCATCACAAATTTTTGAACTTTGAGGGATTTGTAGGTTTGGTAATTGACATAAATAGCGCCTACAATCAATAACAAGGGGATGAACAACAATATAGATAATTTGAAATCTTTCTTTTGACTACTCGTATTTGTACCTGTAAAATAAATAGGTAAAAATAATAAAGCGGCAGACAAGGCAAACATCGTCTGCATAGAAGTTCTTTCGGCAGGGAAATTAAAAAAGGCATCTACAAAATAACATGCTACTGCCATTAATGCAATTGCCATGATCAATTTATGTTGATCGTCTTTAGATTGCCTCCAAAATTGAACTGTAGTAATGCCAAGTAATACAAATAAAGCTGCAAAACTTAATCCTCCAATAACACCAAGGTCTGCAAACATTTCAATGTAATCATTATGACAATGATAGGGTACAAATAAATCGTTGGTATACTCTTTTTCGTAAGGGATGGATGCTAATTTCCAGTTACCATAGCCTGCACCTAAGAATGGATGTTTAGTAGAATAATCAATCGCTGCTTTCCATAATTTGATCCTACTTTGTTGTTCACTTGCTATATTGATATCCCCTACTCTTTTTGTAATAGAACCGTAACCGCCCTGAAACCCTTGTATATCAACCGCTTTCGTCAACATCCCATTGGCTGCAAAAAAAGCAAAAATTAAAGGCAGGATAAAATAAGATAGCTTAGTTCCAATTACTTTAATGCCCTGTTTTTTATTCAATAAAATAATGGCTACACTAAACAAAACAAATAAGACACCTAAACCCACATAGGTAGACCTTGTATTTAAAATAAATAAGGCCATCATTCCTAAGAACAAAATAATGAAGCCTGCTATTTTCCCAATTAATTTATTATGTACAATTACAAAAAGTAAGAAAGGGAATTTAATTAAAAGACTAGCTGCCATTACGTTCTTATTTCCATTCTTCCCAGTTAAACTAATAATATTCTGATCCAAATTCATTTCTACCATATTCTTAGAGAATCCTGTGATCACATAGAGTGCATCAAAAAATAGGACCACCCCCACTAAAATAGCAACCACATTAAAAAGGGTTGTCAGTTCTTTTTTATAAAACAGGATGGATAAATTGATGAAAATTAAGTAGGTACTCAGTAGCCTAGCCAAACAAACCAAGCTTTCAATGGCATTCATAGAATAGGTAAGTGAAAGCAACGCCCAAATGACCAAGAAGCTATATACAATCGTGAATTTTAACTTTAAGACCGCGTCTATTGCAGTCTTATAGTGATGTTGATTCAAAAGGATATATAGGAGGATCGCAAAGTCAACCAAACTCACATACAACCACTGGGATCCCATTACATCGGCCCCTCCAAAATCTGGGATAAAATGCACTATTAAATATAAAAAGGTACAAAATCCAGCACCCCATGTATTTTTTGCTACCTGACTCATAAGTTCTTATTCTTAAGCCTAAAGATAAGACAATAGAACAAAAAAACCGTCCAAGTACTAAGTACAAGGACGGTGATTAAAAGGGGATAAAAAGGGGGGCTACTTTGAAGCTAATTCAAATGTCTTTAAAGCTGTATTAGTGGCTTTAGACTTTGAAGTCACTGTAACAGTAGCTACACAAAGCACTCCAGCAGTCAATCCAGTTACTGTAAATGGATTACTAGCTGCAGCAGAAGAAATGTTTGAGGTAAATACAACAGAATTATCCAATTTCTTCTTTACAGTTACATCAATTGTTACACCATCTTTAGGTAATGTAGATGTAATATTAGCATTTATTAGAAGCGTAGTTCCAACAACAGGGAATACAGTGGAGTAATTCACTTCTGCACCAGCTACATCAACTTTAAACACAATATCAGACTCTGCAACAACTACCGGTGGTGGCGTTGGAGGGGTTGGTGTAGGACTATCTCCTCCTTTACTACATCCAGCAAGAAAAAATACACTAAAAGCAAACGCTATTATGCTTGTTTTACAAAAGACGATTTTGATATTTTTCATAAATTAAAATTTAACCATTTTAAATTGATGCATTACTTTCAAGTCTGATGAAGCAACTCTTATAAAGTATACACCAGGGCTTAATTCATTGAATGTTAATCTAGTTCCTGCTGTAATCCCAATTCTTGTTGCCACTTTTGCGCCAGTTGCAGCAGAGAATACTTCGATATTCAATCTTTGATGCCCTTTGACAACAAAGTCAATATTAACGAAATTAATGAAAGGATTTGGAGTTAACTTAATAAATTCTCCATTATTTAATCGAATGATATCTGTAACCAGATAATAATAAGGGCTACTCATTATACTTATACACCCGTTTTGAGTTGTTTTGACAGAATAAGAACCTGCGCTAGAAGGCTTAAATTTCTGTGCCGTATCTGAGATTAATGCCCCGTCTTTAAACCAGGTATTTCTCATTGTAGAAGTAGAAACTAAATTATTTGCAGTGTCGCGAGATATAGATGGCGGTGCTGGTAATGCAAATGATTTTATGAGAACAGAATCAGAAAATTTAGAACAACCTAAACTGTCTGTAGCTTTTAATTTAACATAACCTTCTTTTTTTATAAAAATTGAATCAGAAGATTTAGATACTGAATCATTATTAAGGTACCACGCGTATTTTACTGAAGAATCTCTACTAATAATTTTCACACTAACAGAATCATTGCCACAAATAAAAGTTTTAGCTAAACTAATTTTCGGTTTTGGACAATCATATAATTTAAAAATAATCAAATTAGTGCCGATATATGGATGATGAATAAGTTCCGAAGTTCCATCTTGATCAATATCTGCAAGCATAAAATCATTTCCAATATTACTTGATGTTTCTCTAGGATTATACCAGTTTTTAAACCCATCTTGGAATACAAAATTACCACCTCGGGTATACTTGAACTTCCCTTCCTTTGACCCTTTAAAATAGGATAAGCCAGAATAGCTTTTTTCCCAGAATCCATAATTAGGCCATGATTTGACAAGTCCAGAATCAACTTCATACTTAACAAACAAGTCTTTTATTTTATCACCATCTATATCCTCAAAATATAAAAAAGACTCTTGAGAATACATCTTACTGCTACTTAAAGTGTCTATAAACTTACTTGTATTATTAACCAACTTTCCATTATCAACAGTAAAAATTAAAATATCATTTAAAAAGTTATCATTTTCAGTTCCCCCACCACCAGAACCCATTCCTGTAGATCTATAAATAATTATTTCTTTTTTATTATCTTTATCAAGGTCTTCAACAAAGGTATATTTTGGTGCAATTTTTTTTGAACCAAAATTTCCAATATTGACCATTGATTCAACCTTAAATTTGCCAGTTTTATCATTTAGCACATAACCTAAGAAACCTTCTCTTTGATTTGAATTTGGTATAGGAATATTTCCCCCAAAAAAATAATCTAGATAGCCATCGTTATTAATATCGACAAGGGTATTTTTACCTTCTGGTCCAGTATCGTAGCCAAATTGTTCAGTTGCTTGACGATGTATTGAAAAATTACCTTTCCCATCATTTTTTAGCACATCTAAATATAGACCTGCTGATTGCACTGATTGGATGTAGTCCATATCTCCATCATTATCAATGTCGCCGTATGCACTACCAAAAATTGACACAAATTTGGAATTAGAGATATAAGGTGCCTGAGTTTGATTAAAATTTAAATTATTATAATTATACTTATTTTTATTATCAACTAACCTTCCTTTTTCTATTGTATAGTATCTAGAAAGCTTTCCTGCAGTTTGTAAATTATAATCTACATTTTCTAACATTCCAAGATATTTCATAATTTTTTTACCTAAAATATTTTTTGTGGCCTTTGGATCTTGATCTCCTAAAAAATAATCTGTGTGATAATGCTCTCCCAAATTTAAAATTTCTTTTTTGCCATCATTATTTAAATCAACTTGATCAAAAAAATCTGGTTGATGAAGTAATACTTCTGGATTTCTGAAATTTTCATGATAATATGTGGCATTAAATGAGCTATCAAATTTAATATAAACAGGAATGCCTATTCGTTGAATATTAGGCATTTCATTCGTCTTAGAAGTATCACTTATTGGTGGATAATATAACAACGCACTTTGAGCAATAAGATCATTAATTCCATTATTATCAATATCTTCAATTATAAATTTAGCCATGTTTGCGGGTGGAAAAAACTGGTGTGGCCCAAAGACGTTATTATCAATACCTGTCCTTCCATTACTTTTACTTTCGTAATAATAAGGAATATAGCCATTTTGTATTTTACCTGTATTTTTTGGCCAATTTAAATACCTAATTATATAAACAGAAAGTGTATCTGTAATTGTAACTCCATCTTTCTTATATATGAATGGTATCTTAAAGTATTCGTTAGTTGAGGACTTTAGGTTTTTAATCAGTTTTAGCTTTTGTGCACTAGTCTCAAAAAAGTCTTTATAATTGCCATCACCAAAAGATAAATATGACTTAATGCTATCTTGAACAAATTTTGACATCAACTCCTCATATCCAATCGAAACATCCTCTAATAAAGAGACGTTTTTTCTTAGTAGTATCGGACTAAATTCACAGGCATCACCAACTCCACTTTTGTCTAAATCCTCTTGTAAAGGATTGTACATGTATTTACAATTATCACTAGCATCTATGATTCCATCATTATCTATATCATTGACTTGTAATTTATTTACAAATAAGAAGCCATTCCACTCCCATCTGATATTTCTTGTCTTATCATTCAATACAATATCAGTCAATCCGTTATTATCTATATCATAAATCGCCAATGGCTCATCCCACAAAAAAACATTAGAACTAAAATTTTGTTGCATTACACTACTACTCACATCGGTATAATTTGTAAAATTCAAAGATTGGTAAATAAAAATTTTCCACTTCCCCGTAACATCATTCATTGGTAAGATGATTTCCTTTATTCCATCGCCATTTATATCATGAGCATTGATATCTGTAACATAAAAATCGTTTGGGATTGATATGGTGATCGAATTGTTTTGATTGAACTCACCTTTCTTATTATTCCAAAGTATTCTAAATCTATTCGCATAACTATTTGTCGGTGAATACACATCATTT
>JBILAW010000142.1:0-3944 GCA_044354025.1 Sediminibacterium sp. | reverse complement strand
AAAACCATCATTATTCATGTCAATTAATTCTGCCCTATCTACCCAACCAATAGAATCAATATTTGAAGGCTTATAAGTGAAATTGCCTTTAGAGTCATTCAATAAAACACGATTCAATATATCACCCGCATATTCATGATGTGTAGAAAATACTAATATATCTAAATCTCCGTCATTGTCAATATCTGCAGAAGTTCCTGTGCGCCATACACCTTTATAATTAATAGAATCGATTTTAAAAGATGTGCCTCCCGTATTTTTCATAGTATATAAGGAGAAAACTGGATCTTTACAATTTGTACATCCTGCAGGGTCCATCCCTGTTAATAAAAAGGCATCTAAATAACCATCATTATTATAATCTCCAATTAATTCCTTGCCAGCAAAAACTTTTTTAAAATCTAGGCTAACGCTATCTTTGATTAAACCATTTAATGTGTTTTTATAAAAAATTGGCCCAGGCCAAGTATAAGTTTTATTTAAATCGTACCCTTCAAATAAAATAACATCATCTCGCCCATCTTTATTATAATCTAATTGTGCAAAAGAAGCAAATCCTCCTGGAATCGACAACCATTGATTGCTATTTGACAATTCATATGAAGATTTTAAACTAGTTTGTTGACCGATAGATTTCTCGGAAAAGAATAAAAAAACAAGAAATGCCAATCTCTGAATTACATTTTTCATCTAATAATATTTAATTCAGCTTTTGGGGGTACTTAAAACTAAGATATTTTTTATTCTAATATTAATTATATTGGTATAAATGGGTCTTAATTCCTTGATTTAAACCCCATTCTCTAATTTTATAGTAATTTTAAACCCTAAAACAACCATCTTGGAAAACATTAGCTGCTATTACAACGAACAGATAAGTCCTTTTAGCCAAACCGGCATGTCTTTGAACGATTTATTGATTCAAAGAGGCTATGGCATTTTTGACTACCTAAGGGTGGTGGACAACAAGCCTTTGTTTGTTCAAGACCATTTAGACCGTTTATATCAGTCCGCAGCCATCATGCATATGGATGTGCCTCAATCCAAGGAGGCGATTTTGAAGATTGTGATGGAATTAGTGGCAAAAAATGATATGCCCTATTCTGGACTAAAATTGATTGTTTCTGGAGGAGACAGTTCGGATGGCTATACTTTAGAGCAACCAAGACTGACGATTATTCAACAACCCTTACCTGTTCCTTCCAATCAATTTTCGGTGAGTCCTTTTGCATTAATGAGTCATCCGTTTCAACGTCAATTGCCACAGGTTAAAACGACCGATTATTTAATGGCCATTTACTTACAACCTCAATTGAAAGCATTCGGTGGTCAAGATATTTTATACACCCATGAGGGGATGATCAGAGAATGTCCTAGATCCAATTTTTTCTTGATTTCTGAGCAAGGACATATTGTAACTGCTAAAGACCAAATCTTAAAAGGGATCACTAGAAAAAATATTTTAGAAGAAGCATCTGCAAATGGGATCACCGTCGAAGAAAGACCAATAGCCCTTGAAGAAATCAAGACTTCAAAAGGTGCATTCATTGCCAGTTCTACAAAACGTATTATTCCTGTTAGCAAAATAGATACAACTACTATTCCAACCGACTCCCCTATTTTACAAAAAGTATTTGATTTGCTGGTTCAAAAAGAACAAGCCTATTTAAAAGCATAAATTAAAAAGGGCTAACTAATTTAAAATTAGTTAGCCCTTTTTTCTTCATCAGTTCAATTTATTTCAATTGCTTTCTTAAAGCATCTAATTTGCCTACATACAAACTACGGCCATGTGTACCTAAAACAATTTCATGGTCTCTTGGGTGAATCTCTAAATCATGCACAGGAACACTTGCTGGCAAGCCTTTGGTCCAAGCCATAGAACTATTACCACCATCCAAACTCACATACAATCCACCATCCGTTCCTACATACAATACTTGTTCAGCAACTGCATCTTCCTTAATGACGTTCACTGGTTCAGATGGTAAGTCTTTCATGATTTGCTTCCAAGTCGTTCCATAATCATCACTTTGATATACATACGCATTAAAGTGATCGTTACGATATCCATTCAATGTTACATATACTCTTGCAACATTAAACTTACTCGCAATCACTCTACTAACATACAAGCCCTTTGGAAATTTTTGGCTAATCATTGTAAAACTATTGCCGCCATCTTTTGATACTTGTACATTGCCATCATCCGTTCCTACATAAATCAATCCAAAACGAATTGGACTTTCGCTAATTGTAGTGGTTGTTCCAAAAGGCACATCACCTTGAACAGGATTGGTGGTTAAATCATTGCTTAAAGTCACTAAGCTATCTCCCTTACTCATTGAGCGGTGGAATTTATTTGAACCAAAATAAAATACATCTTGATTGTGACGGCTCAATAAAATTGGTGACTGCCAATTGTATCTTACTGCTGGCTCACCTAAATCACGCGATGGACGAACTGATTTACGCTCCTTAGTCACTAAATTTTGTCTGCTATAAGCTCCAAATTGAGAACCACTATATACTGTCTTATTATCTCTCCAATCTACTTGCACTTGCATGCCATCTCCTCCACCTATCATCGTATATGGATTTTGTCCTCCATCATACCAATTGTAGTTTTCCTTCGTTGTACTTGATCCAAACCAAGTACCATTGTCTTGTAATCCACCATACACATTATACGGCTTCGCCATATCGATTGCGATATTGTAAAACTGTCCTACAGCTGGTGTATTGGCTTTAAACCAATGTGCTCCATTGTCATAAGTAATATTACATCCACCGTCGTTACCAATAATCATATGGCTATCATTTTGTCCATTCATCCAAACAAAGTGATGATCTGCGTGCACATTCTCCTTACCAATTGAACTAAATGTTTTTCCACCATCTGTACTTAATAAAACGCTTACGCCTGTGATGGCAATTTTATCTGGATTGCTTGGGCTCACAAATACTTTACCAAAATAATAACCATAAGTACTATACAATTCTATTGGCTTAACATGTGTTTTAACCCAGCTTAAACCCGCATTGTCAGAACGATACACTTGCGCACCATAAATTGGTGTTTCAAATAAAGCAGTGTTCGCATCATATAAATAATCCCAAATACAATTAGGTGCTAATTTACCAGACTTTACATCTTGCTTAATATTTGCTGCATTGTATTTTATAGGGATGCCATTTCTTGGTGACTTTAAAAAAGCATTTAATTTTTTATCATCTAAAGCAAGAAACTGATCTACTGTCAAAGTTTTAAAATCTCTTAATACATATCTTGTGGTGTCTGCTGCTTTTTGCATTGCAGTATCCGGTTGTTGAAAATTATTATCCACGATTGCATACACGATAGATGGATTTTTTGGATATACTGCTAAACCAATTCTACCAACGCCATCTCCTGAAGGGAAACCACTAGTTGGTGTTGAAACTAAAGTCCATTTGTCACCACCATCTGTACTCTTATAAATACCTGAAGTTTTTCCTGCTTCTTCAAAATTGGAAGCTGTTCTTGTTCTATACCACATTGCAGCATACAACACTTGTTCATTACTTGGATCCATATCTAAATCAACTGCGCCCGTATTGGCATCCAATGCTAAAGTTTGGTTCCAAGTTTTACCAGCATCTGTTGTTTTATAAATTCCTCTTTCTTTGCTCTCTGAATATAAATGACCTAGAACAGCCACCCATGCAGTGTTCGGATCTTTTGCAGATAATTGAATCTTGCCAATATGGTGACTCTCTGGCAATCCAAGGTATTCCCAAGACTTTCCATTATTTGATGAACGATACACGCCTAAACCAGCATAAGTAGAACGACTACTATTGACTTCGCCTGTACCTACCCAAATATGTCTGTTCTGCCAGTTTACAGCAATATCTCCAATCGTTAACACATCTACTGAATCAAAAATGGATACAAAGCTTTG
>JBILAW010000087.1:0-7247 GCA_044354025.1 Sediminibacterium sp. | reverse complement strand
AAATCTTGGGATAAGGCAGTAGCTGATGGATTTGTTCCAGGCCAAACCTTATTTGAAATAGAGGAAGCATTAGAGAAAGGCACTATTATTTGTTATTTATTGAGTGACGCTGCGCAAATTGCTATGTGGCCAACCGTAAAAAAACATTTAACCCCAGGTAAGGCATTGTATTTCTCTCATGGCTTTGGTATTACTTATAAAGAACAAACTGGTATTGTGCCTCCAGCAGATGTGGATGTAATTTTAGTGGCACCAAAGGGATCAGGCACTTCATTAAGAAGAATGTTTTTACAAGGCCGTGGCTTGAATTCAAGTTATGCGATCTTCCAAGACGCAACTGGGAAAGCATATGACAGAGTGATTGCATTAGGTATTGCAGTTGGTTCTGGATATTTATTTGAAACCAATTTCAAAAAAGAAGTGTATTCCGATTTAACAGGTGAGCGTGGCACATTGATGGGTGCGATTCAAGGTATTTTTGCAGCACAATATGAAGTATTAAGAAAGAATGGACATAGCCCTTCTGAATCTTTCAATGAAACAGTAGAAGAATTAACACAATCTTTAATGCCACTCGTTGCAGAAAACGGAATGGATTGGATGTATGCCAACTGTTCAACAACAGCACAAAGAGGTGCATTGGATTGGTGGAAAAAATTCCGCGATGCCACTTTACCAGTCTTCACCGAATTGTATGATAGCGTAGCAACAGGAAAAGAGTCTGCGCGTTCGATTGACTCGAATAGCAAAGCAGATTACCGTGAAAAATTAGAAGTGGAATTAGCAGAATTACATAATAGTGAAATGTGGCAAGCAGGAAAAACCGTAAGAAGTTTACGTCCAGAGAATCAGCCAGGAAAATAAATGCTTGAGCACTCGTTTTGAAGGCTTAAAAAACTAATATATGACTTAACTTTGCGGTCATCTTATTGGTAGAAAGGAAAATAAATTATATGCAGGTTTTAAAATTTGGAGGAAGTTCGGTAGGCACATCAGAAGCGATTTTAAAAATGATTGCTATTGTGAAAACTCGCGTCAACGCTACACCCACAATTGTCGTGGTGTCTGCAATGAGTGGCGTAACCGATCAATTGATTTTATTAGCACAAACTGCTTCACAGGGCAATGAAGCCTATAAGACGATTATACAAAACCTATCAGTGAAACATGAAGACGCAGTGCGTGCTTTATTGCCAACATCACAACAGTCTGAAACTTTAAGTATAGTCAAAGAATTGATTCAAGAAATTGAATTCAATTGTGCTGAACTATTTAATCAAAATGAATTGACTTTGCGCATGCAGGATCAATTAATGAGTTATGGAGAAATTTTATCTTCAAAAATTATAGCAGCAGCATTTGAGGCGGAAGGGGTAGATCAAGTATGGTTGGATTCAAGATCAATGATTAAAACCAATAGTACTTATTCAAGTGCAGTGGTAGATAGGGCTTTAACGAATCAAAGCATTCAAGCATATTTTACAAATCCTACTAATCAACATGCATTGTATATGGCACCTGGTTTTATTGCATCCAATGCAGCAGGCCATACCACTACATTAGGTAGAGGAGGATCGGATTACACCGCAGCGATTTATGCTGCAGCTTTAAGTGCCTCTATTTTAGAAATATGGACGGATGTGAGTGGGATGATGACGGCAGATCCGAGAATCGTACCTCATGCTAAAGCCATTCCAAAGATCTCTTATCATGAGGCCATGGAGTTATCACATTTTGGTGCAAAAATTATTTATCCTCCAACCATACAACCGGTGATGCAAGCGCATATTCCAGTATGGATCAAGAATACTTTTGAACCGGAGCATCTTGGTACCTTGATTGAAAACGCATCTCCAAAAGACAATCATTTTATTCGCGGCATTTCTAGTATCAAAGATATTTGTTTATTGAGTTTAGAAGGCGCAGGCATGGTAGCGATACCAGGGTTCACGAAAAGATTGTTTGATGCATTGGCAAAAAAACAAATTGGTATCATTTTAATTACACAGAGTTCATCTGAGCATTCAATATCTGTGGGTGTAAGTGTGCAGGATACGCATCTCGCTAAAATTGCAGTGGACGCTGAGTTTGAGGAAGAAATTAATTTACAATTGCTTGAGCCATTGATCATAGAAAAAGAATTATCTATTATAGCCATCGTAGGTGAGCAAATGCGCAATCACCCTGGTGTGAGTGGAAAAATGTTTAGTGTCTTAGGAAACAATGGCATCAATATAAGAGCGATTGCACAAGGGTCCTCAGAAAAAAATATTACCGCAGTGATTGAAGCGCAGGATGTGCACAAAGCAATGAACTTATTGCATGAGGCATTTTTTGAGTCCGCTTATAAGCAAGTCAATGTATACATCGCAGGTGTGGGAAATGTAGGAAGTAAATTAATTGAACAAATCAAACAACAATCGGCCAATTTGCAATCTACCTTAAGATTACAAATTAATATTCTGGGGGTTGCCAATAGTAAAAAGCATTTGATCAATTTAAAAGGCATTGACTTAGGTAATTCTAATAATTTGACTGATTCTAATAACACTCATTCTAGTCATTGGATGGATCAATTGGCCGCGGCATCCTCTAGTACGATTCATGCCGGCACGATTCAAGAATATGTAGCAGCCATTGTACACCATAATTTACCGAATACTATTTTTGTAGACATCACAGCAAACGCAACTGTAGCTGATACTTATGCGCAATTATTAAGCAAGGGTATATCCGTAGTGGCTTGTAATAAAATTGCATGCTCATCCCCTTATGTGCATTATGCAAAACTAAAATCACTGGCTCAACATCATCATGCAGCATTTTTATTTGAAACCAATGTAGGCGCAGGCTTACCTATTGTAAGTACTTTAAATGATTTAATTCATAGCGGAGATACAATCCATAAAATTGAAGCAGTGTTATCGGGCACTTTGAATTTTGTATTCAATCACTATACAGGAGGCACTGACGGAAAAACATTTGCGCAAGTGGTGAAGCAAGCGCAGGAAGCCGGTTATACAGAACCAGATCCAAGATTGGATTTAGGTGGAACAGATGTGATGCGTAAAATATTAATCTTAGCAAGAGAAGCGGGACATCCATTAGAAATGGAGGACATTGTGAACGAATCATTCTTACCAGCCCCCTGTTTTAATGGATCAGTTGCTGATTTTTATATTGAGCTAGAAAAACAAGAACCGCAGTTTAAACAACTATACGATGCAGCTGAAGCAGCGGGATGCAAACTAAAATTCATTGCTAAGTTTGAAAAGGATGCAAATGGAAAAATGAATGGGATGGCCACTGCCAAAGTTGGATTACAACATATCCAACCAAGCTCCGATTTTTACCATCTATATGGCAAGGACAATTTAGTCTTGTTCTATACTCAACGATATCCTGAACTGCCAATGGTGATCAAAGGTGCAGGCGCAGGCGCAGACGTTACGGCGTCAGGCGTCTTTGCGGATATCATTAGAGCAGCAAGGAGCTAGATCAACTATTTTCCCTTCAAGTATTTATCCAACCAGCGACCTTGCTCATACAATAAGTGTAATACATTTTCTTTACCTCTATATCCATGCGCTTCATAAGGCAAGTATACAAAACGTACTGTACCACCGTGACCTTTGATGGCTGCATATAAACGCTCACTATTGATTGGGAAAGTGCCTGTGTTGTCATCCATCTCACCGTGCGTTAATAAAATAGGTGTCTTAATTTTATCGGCATGTGCAAATGGACTCATCTCTAAATACAATTGAGGTGCTTGCCAGAAAGTTCTGTCTTCATTCTGAAAACCAAAAGGTGTCAAGGTTCTATTATAAGCACCACTGCGCGCAATACCTGCTTTAAATAATTTACTATGCGCTAATACGTTTGCAGTCATGAATGCACCATAACTATGTCCACCTATGGCAAATTTATTACGATCACTCACGCCCATGCTCACTAATTTATCGATTGCAGCATTTGCATTTAAAATTAATTGGTTAACAAAATCGTCATTTGGTTTTTTGTCAGGAGAGGTTGCTACAATTGGCATTTCTGCATTGTCTAAGATCGCATAACCTTGTGTCACATAAAATACAGGAGAACCCCAACTTAACATAGTAAACTTATGTTGGTTCCCTCTAATTTGACTTGCATCTGCTGCACTTGTAAATTCTCTAGGATAAGCCCAAAGTAAAGTAGGTAAAGGACCATCTTTTTCTTTGTTATAACCCTTAGGTAAATACAAATCCCCTGTTAAGTCTACGCCGTCCGCTCTTTTGTATTTAATTTTTTCTTTGGTCACGCCTTCCATACTTGCATAAGGATTGCTGAAACTAGTGATGGCAACCGAACTGTTTGCTTGTAAGGATTTTAAATAATAATTAGGCACTTCTTTTTCAGTTTCTCTACGTGTAATGATTTTTAAAGTAGCAGGATCTAATACATCCACTACATATTCAAAACAATCTTCTTTACTGCGCCAAATAATTTCATTTGTTTTAGTATCTAAATTATAGATCGATAAATAAGGAAGGTCCCCTTTATCAGAAGCACCAGTGGTATTGTTCATTAAAACTGAACGGCCATTGTTCACTGTGGCAATCACATCTTTACCGAATTTATTTTTTTGCGTAACAGGATTACCCAAATTGCTATAAGCATCTGTTAAACTTCTTTCATATAAAGTGGTTAAGCTATTGGCTTTATGATTATACACACTTACTTTGTAACGTTGCTTGGTTCTTAATACTTCGGTCACTAAAGCCAATGTTTCATCTCCCCAGCTGATATTAGAAAAACGTGCAGCAGTTTTAAATAGTTCTTTAGGTGCTTCGTTAAAAGGCGCACTCATCGCCATCACAGCATCATGAAAAGGCACAGCTTTTTTAATCATACCACTATCTAAAGGCATGGCATACACAATGGTAGCAGCTTCATCATCCTTCCACTCAAAACCACGAGGTGCATTTTGTACGTTGTCATAACCACTTGCAGTACCTTCTGAAGATGGTAATTGTGCAATTGTTTTTACCAATGCACCAGCTTTATCCAATACTTGCATAGAAGATGCAAATCCATAAGCAGTCACTAAATAAGAGAATGGTTTATTTAAAGTACGCGTAAGGATATAATTTTTATCAGGAGAGATGCTAAAGCTATTGGTCAATGCAGGTGCACCAATTTTAGTTTCTACACCATTTTTATTTTTAACCAATTGACTCTTCGCTAAAAATTCAAATACATATTCGTCAAAAGGAGATTTAATTAAATCTTGGTAAGTGACACTAGGCGCTGCTTTACCTAAGTTCTCTTGAATGGTTGGACCTTTAGGTGTGATAGGTCTTTTAGCTAAAGCAGATGCAGCATTCACATTCACTTTATACATTACCGTTGCATCATCTAACCAAACAAAGCCTGCGCCTAAAATTAAATTAGCAGCAGTCTTATTTATTTTTTGACAAGTCAAAGTGGTTAAATCAATCACATACACGTCTACCGCATTTGCAGAGACATTGTAAAATGCAATTTTATTTTCTGAAGGATTCCATGTAGGGCTCAATGCAGCAATGGTTGCCGGCATGCCTTTAATTGCTAAAGCCTTATTGGTAGCAATCACTTTAATGGTCATCCCTTTGATATAATTCTGACGGGTAGGTGAAAAATTATTTGGATTTAAACGAAGACCAGCAATTTTAAATTCAGCTTGTCCAAGCTCTTCTACTAAAGGATAAGAAGGACGCTCCATCACAAGCATGTGTTTTGCATTTCCATCAACACTAATACTCGGGGTGGGTGCTGCTAATAATAAGTCAGCAATTTCTTTAGGTGGAACTTGATATGCATCTTGAGCAAAACTATTGATGCTCAATAAGGCTAGCATAAAAAAGCCAGTAACAGATCCTATGATTTTTTTCATACAATTGATTTTACCTAAGTTAATATAAAAATCTACATACAAGTGTACCATCTATCAAAAAATCTCAGGATAGATGCTTAAAGCTTCCACACAGTTTGGCTTCAAATAGGCATATTAAAAACGGCCCCTAAAATAGGAGCCGTTTTTTTCGAATACTTGCTTAAAAACTCAATTCAAAACTATTTTCTGATGATTAATTTTTCAGATGCCCTTCTTACTTTCTTAGCGCCTGATAAATAATCATTTGCAACATCTCTGTAACCTAAAGTCACCGCTACTGCACTGTGCAATCCAAGTTCCTTTAAACCTAATGCTTCATCCACTGCGTCAGGTTTAAATCCTTCCATTGGTGTTGCATCAATTTCCTCCGTAGCTGCTGCTACTAAAGCAAATCCAAGTGCAATATAAGTTTGCTTAGCTGCCCAAATTTGTAATTGCTCAGCAGTTTGATTTTTGATTGATCCATTGATATAACTAGCAAAATCATTCAATGATTCAACAGGCACACCTCTTTCTTCTGCAATTTCTTGCATGAACTCCGCAACTTCTTTGTCGGTGATGCTATTCCAAGTAGCAAAAATCACCAATGCAGACGACTCGCCTACCTGCGGTTGATTGTAAAAATGGGGTTGTATTTTTTTTCTTGTCTCCTCGTCTTCAACGACAATGATATTGTAAGGCGTTAAACCAAAAGAGCTAGGTGCCAATTTAGTTGCTTCCAAAATGGTATGCATTGTGGCTTCTGGGATCTTGTTGCCATTCATTCTCTTTACTGCGTAGCGCCATTTAAGGCTGTCTAATAAACTCATCGTTTTTATTTTTATTTATAGTTTGAAATTGGATCAATCAAGGCTTAAATCCTTTTAATCAATGTTTGAACATTAAAGGTAGGCTATTTTATAAGCCTATCAAAAATTGATTTAGGTAGATTGCTCAGAGGATTAACAAGGACTTTATGAAATAGTTTAAAAAATGCCAAAAACAACCCAAAATTGCCTAATTTAAGGGCATAATTGCATAAAATGAGACAAAAACAGGCTTTTTTCAGCTTTTTTCTAATCCTCACTCTAGGTCTACAATTGAATCTAAAAGCGCAGGACAATGCTCCAAACTTAATCGTGATCACCACCGACGGGCTAAGGTGGCAGGAGGTATTTAACGGGATGGATTTTGTCTTGGCCAATCATAAAAAATTCAATCATGGGGATAGTGCCTACCTCTATAATAAGTACGGCTCAATTTCGGTGTCAGAGCGTCAGACAAAACTGCTTCCATTTTTTTGGCAAAGCATTGCTCAAAAAGGACTTTTATTTGGCAATCGTTTTAAAGAAAA
>JBILAW010000086.1:0-7272 GCA_044354025.1 Sediminibacterium sp. | reverse complement strand
TGCGTCCGAAGGAAGTGCTTTTCTGTCTTTATAAAAACGACCAGAAAATTCTGCAGCTAAATGTTGTGCATCTGCTGCACTTCCACCATTGCCTGCAAAATAAACAGCGTTTCCATTTTTAAAAGCATGGGTAATAGCATGTACAGTCTTCTCAATTTCTAGCATCAATTGCTCATCTTTCAATAAAGCTTGCTTTACTTGAATAGAACCTTCTATGATGGATTGTATTTGTGGTCTTGACATAGCGAAATTATTTTAGAGATTACACTTGTTGGTACAAAGTTAAAAAAGATTGTCTCATTTGCTCCCAACTATATTTTTTCTTTTCGGTGATTAAATGTGGCATAAAGTGCGCTGTGCCTCTTTCGTATAATTGAAGAATGCCTTTTGCTATGGCTATTGGATTAGGCTCAACGACCAAGCCAACTTGATCATGAGGCACTGTATCCGCCAAACCACCTACATTGGTCACTAGCATTGGTTTTAAGAAATGATAGGCCATTGGGGTCACTCCACTTTGTGTCGCATTCCGATAAGGCTGAATGATAAAGTCTGCTGCTGATACATATAATTTTACATCTCTTTCACCTATATATTCATTGTACACAGAGATCGTATCAGACAAACCTAGTGCCTTAATTTGTTCTAAATATGGAGTGGGGGATTCATAAAATTCACCTGCTATCACTAATTTAATGCCTGCGGCTTTAATTGCAGGATGCGCCATGGCTTCAATCAATAAATCTAACCCTTTATAGGCCCTCACAAAACCAAAAAATAAAATTACTTTATCAGCGTCTTGAAGATGCAATAATTTCCTTGCATCAGCTGTAGGCATCGCTTCTCCAAAATGATCATAAATAGGATGGGGTGCAATACAGGATGGTTTATTGGTAAACAATTTTACATCTTCTTGCACTTTTTTGCTCATGGTTAAAAAACCATCCACAGCACGCACAAAATATTTTGTCAATAAGGTATCCCCAATTCTTTTTTCATGTGGAATCATATTATCCACAATAGCAATGACTTTGGTATGCTTGTTCCATTTTACAATACTTAAAATAGTACCTAAACATGGGGCTAAAAAAGGGATCCAATAACGTACGATGATTAAATCGGGACGTTCATTTTTAATTTTTAAACCAACTTTAATCCAATTAAAAGGATTGATTGAATTCATTGCTACTTCAATAGAAAGTCCTTTAGGTCCAGGATCTGTGGAATACTGTGTAGTTCCTGGGAATAAGAAATCTGGATATTGTAAGGAGAAGGTGTACAATTTGGTTTTGATGGAAGCTTGCATAAAACTTTGTGCTAGTTTTTCATCAAAAGCAGCAAGGTTGCCTCTTAATGGCCATGCTGGCCCCATAATGATCAATTGATCTACCATCCTTGTGTCTCCTCAATTAAATAGTTGTTTCTATCTACAGCACTACGATTCACTAACTCTGCAATAAAACCTGCTAAAAATAATTGCGTACCAATGATCATGGAAGTCAGTGCAATAAAAAATGCAGGCTTGTTGGTGATGCTTGTAACAGGATCAATGAACTTGCTAACAATGATATATAAAACAGATACAAATCCTACCATAAAGAAGAGGGTTCCAAGTAAGCCAAAAAATTGCATTGGTTTTTTACCAAATTTGGATAAAAACTGGATGGTTAATAAATCTAAAAATCCATTGACAAATCTATCCCAACCAAATTTAGTATGGCCATATTTTCTTGCCTGATGTTGTACCACTTTTTCACCAATTCTTTTAAATCCAGCCCATTTTGCAAGGATTGGAATATAACGGTGCATCTCTCCAAAAACTTCTATACTCTTTACCACTTTTAATTGATAGGCTTTAATCCCGCAATTAAAATCATGCAAATGAATGCCAGAACTTTTACTAGCGACTGCATTGTATAATTTAGAAGGAATATTCTTTGTGAAAGTATTGTCAAAACGTTTCTTTTTCCATCCGCTTACTAAATGATATCCTTGATCCATGATCATGGTATAAAATTCTGGAATTTCATCTGGGCTATCTTGCAGGTCTGCATCCATGGTCATAACCATATCGCCTTGAGCAGCTTTGAAACCCTCATTCAATGCAGCAGATTTACCATAATTGCGTTGAAACTTAATACCCTTTAATTGAGGATATTGATTGCGTAAAATAGATATCACCTCCCAGCTTCCGTCATCACTACCGTCGTCAATCATGATCACTTCATAAGTGTATGCATTGGTCTCCATAACACGATGAATCCAAGCCATTAATTCTGGCAAAGATTCAGCTTCATTGAATAAAGGTATAACGACAGATATCTGCATGTTGAATTTATTGAGCTGTATCTTGTTTAAATGGATCTACTGGGTTTTTCTTTGCAACAGCAGCACCAATTAAAGAACCAAATGCACCCATAAATCCTGTACCAAAAATAGCACCAGCAACAGCAAAAGGAAGAAATAATTTCTTAGTCATTGCTATTCCTTGTTCTATCATCTCGTCTGTTAACTTTGGATTTTTAGCCATTTCTACTCTTGACAATTCAATGATTTTATCTACCATATCTGGGAATAAAACATATAATGCTAGCACAGTGTATAAAACTGTAATAACTATCGTGACAGCTGTTGTTTTAAATCCATGAGCAAAAATATTACCAAAGGTGACATTGTTGTCATTTTGATTCGCAAATAAAACATTTCCATAAATGATACCGCCAATGAAAATGGCATAATTTAACCAGCTCAACCAAGAAGTGGTATATAAATTAAACACATAAATGATGATACTAAATAAAATAGAGATCCCAGCTAAGATGGCGCCTTTTACAATATGAGAAGTGATTTGTTTGTCCATGTGTTTGTTTGTTGTTTTAGAAAGTATTGATGTTCTTTATTGATAGTTTTCGATCTGCTTAATCATTATTTAAATGCAATTTCCCTTTTGCATAGGTTCCAACTACATTCCCTTTTAATGCCTTGTCCCAGAATGGATTGTTAGCAGATTTGCTTTTTGATGTTGCTTTTAAAGGCGTATTGGCAGTTTCACGATTGAATAAGGTAAGATCAATCTTTTGACCTTCTTGAATTACAGTTTTACCTAAGTTGAAAATCTGTCTTGCATGATTGGATAACAAATTAGCAATCGCATCGTCTTTTAGTTTTGGAAATAAATGATTGATGGTTGAATAAGTTGTTTCAATACAAGCGATACCTGCATGCGCATATTCAAATTCAATTGTTTTTCCATCCCAATCCTGCGGTTGATGGTGTGCACTAATACAATCTACCACACCTCTTTGAACTGCATCTTGTAAAGCTGCTTGGTCTGCTTTGGTTCTCAATGGTGGATACACTTTTAACAGGGTATCATAGGTCGTAAGATCTGTTTCGTTAAAATATAAATGGTAGGGAGTGACACTGCATGTGAGTTCGAGACCTGCTTTTTTACCTGCTTCAATTAATGCGATCCCTTTTGCAGTACTAACCCCTGTGATATGTAATTTCGAATTGGTATATTTTAATAACTCAATGTCTCTTGCAATCATCAACTCTTCTGCAATCGCTGGAATACCTGGGAGTCCAATTTGTGTAGACGTAATGCCTTCATTCATTAAGCCAATACTTCCCATGCTTTTATCAATTGGCATTTGAATGACTACGCCATCAAATGTTTTGACATATTGAAGTGCTTTTAAGAAAAGTAAACTGGATTGAACAGGATAAAGACCATCACTCAAAGCAACTGCTCCAGCTTGCTGCATATCAATCATCTCCGCTAAATCTTTTCCTTCTATTTTCTTAGACAATGCCCCAATGGGTAGAATATGAATCGGTAAATGTTGTTGCTGCTGAACAATATAATTCACCTGTGTTTTATTATCAATCACAGGCTGCGTATTTGGAACTACAAATACCGTGGTAAATCCACCAGCTTGCGCAGCAGCGGCGCCTGTCTTTAAGGTCTCTTTATGTTCAAAGCCTGGATCACAAAAATTAGTGAATGGATCAACCCATCCAGTGCTTATAATTGTGCTGGGGATATCCACAATTTGATCTGCTTTTCCGTCGTAATGATCTTGAATTGAAACTAATACTGCGTCTTGAAGAAGGATATCTTTTACTTTGCCGTTAAATGGCGAATGCTGGTCAGCAATTTTGACTTGCCTGAGAAGAATTGTCATCGAGTCAATGAATTTGATGCAATATACTTCGTTTTTACTAATTGAGGGGATATTTAGGCCTCAATTAGCATGTTTTTAGGTGAATTCCTGTATCTGATTGGATCCTATTGGATAGATACCAGTCCATCTAATGTATGGGTTTATTAAGTTAACTTCGCCCCCATGACTTTTGACCAATTAAATATCAATTCTCCCTTATCGAGGGCCTTAGAAGATTTAGGATATACCCATCCCACAACCATTCAACACCGAGTTTTTCCTGTCGTGATGTCCGGAAGGGATGTTTGCGGTATAGCCCAAACCGGAACGGGTAAAACTTTTGCCTATTTGTTACCCTGTCTTAGACAATGGAAATTCGATAAAAATAAAGATCCACAAATTCTAATTATTGTGCCAACAAGAGAATTGGTGGTGCAAGTGGTGGAGGCCGTTAAGAAATTAACACCTTATATGAGTGTGATTACCGTTGGTGTATTTGGGGGAGTGAATATTAATACACAGCAAATCGAAGTGGAAAAAGGGGTAGACGTTTTGGTGGCGACACCAGGAAGATTATTTGATTTAATCATGAATGGGGCGCTTAAAACAAAATACATTAAGAAGGTGGTCATTGATGAAATGGATGAAATGTTGAATCTAGGTTTTAGAAAACAAATCACCAATATTTTAGAACTTGTCCCTGCTAAAAGACAAAATTTATTATTTTCTGCAACCATTACTGATGATGTAGAAAAATTAATGAATGATTATTTCAATGAACCAGTTAGGGTAGAAGCGGCACCAACAGGAACACCTCTTGAGAACATTATTCAAATAGGATACGACCTGCCCAATTTTAATACCAAAGTCAATTTATTAGAACAGCTTTTAAGTGAAGACGAAAGCATGACCAAGGTCTTGATTTTTGCAGCAACAAAAAGTTTAGCTGACCAATTATATGATCAATTGATCGAAAAATTCCCAGATATTGTTGGTGTGATTCACTCCAATAAAGAACAAAATTATCGTTTCAATACAGTGAATCAATTTAAAGCAGGTGTCTTTAAATATATTATCGCAACGGATGTAATGGCCCGTGGTATTGACGTTGCGGAGGTAACCCATGTGATTAATTTTGACACACCCGATGTTCCGGAAAATTATATCCATCGTATTGGACGAACTGGACGTGCAGATAAAAAAGGAATTGCCATCACTTTTATCACAAAAAATGAAGCCAAACAAAAACTAGCTATTGAGACCTTGATGAAGCAACCAATACCAATGGAAGCGTTGCCAGCAGATCTTGAAATATCTACTGTCTTGACTGAGGATGAAATTCCAAAAGTGAGGATGAAGATCATTCAAATTAAGTTGCCAAAGAAAGAAGATGTTGGCCCAGCTTTTCATGAGAAATCTGAAAAGAATAAAAAAGTGAATGTGCGTAAGAACTACAAAGAGACGATGCAGAAAAAGTATGGTAAACCCAAAACTCGTGGCGCTAAGAAATAAATTAGCCCTTAAAGAATATAAGGGCTAATTTATTTTAGTCTAATGATTTTTTCGAGGCCACCCATAAACGGTGGCTTTGATTTGCTTTGCAACCTTAAAGAATATAAGGGCTAATTTATTTTAGTCTAATGATTTTTTCGAGGCCACCCATAAACGGTGGCCTCGATTTCACTTAAAATCTTTCTAATCCAGCAAAGAAGAAATTACCTTCAATAGCTGCGTTCTCATCACTATCGCTTCCGTGTACTGCATTCTCACCAATAGAGGCTGCAAACTTTTTACGGATAGTGCCTTCTTCTGCTTGAGCAGGGTTGGTTGCACCAATTAAGGTTCTGAAATCTGCTACTGCATTGTCTTTTTCTAAGATCGCAGCTACAATCGGGCCACTACTCATAAAGTCAACTAATTCTTGGTAAAAAGGTCTTTCCTTGTGTACTTCATAAAATGTTCCAGCTTGTGCAGGTGATAAATGAATCCACTTCATGGCTTTTACAGAAAAGCCTGCTTTGATAATTTGATCTAATATAGCACCAGTATACCCTTTAGAGGTTGCATCTGGCTTAATCATTGTAAATGTTTTGTTGCTCATATCTATTTTTTATATTGTTTCTAATTGTGGGCGCAAAATTACTGAAAAACATCCGATTTATGTTAAATTTGTGGTCTTATGCAATCAATTGAACAATTCTATCCATTTTTTCAACAACCATTTAAAGCGGTAATCACTGCCCATCAGAAACCTGATGGCGATGCAATGGGTTCCAGCTTAGCTTTATACCATTTTTTAATCCAATTAGGACACGATGTAACAGTCGTTTCTCCTACCAATTGGGCACCCTTTTTGGATTGGATGCCTGGGACGGACAAAGTAGTTGATTTTGAGAGCAATAGAACTAAAGCAACCGAATTGGTTCAAGCTGCAGACTATATATTTTGCTTAGATTTCAATATTCTTCATCGTACCAAAAACATGGAATCGGTGATTAGGGATGCAAAAGCCATTAAAATATTGGTAGATCATCACCAACAACCAGATACACCAAGTTTTGGCTACGGAATCAGTGATGTAAAAATGAGCTCAACCTGTGAAATGATTTATGATATTATAGTTCAATCAGGCCATAGCAATTTGATCAATATAGATATTGCAACGGCATTGTACACTGGTTTAATGACAGATACGGGCTCATTTAGATTCCCATCCACCACTGCCTCTGTGCATAAAATTGTGGCCCATTTGAAAGAAGTAGGGCTTCTACATTCAAAAATTCACGAAAATATATATGACCAGTCCTCAGAAGGTCGATTAAAGTTTATGGGAAATGCTTTCTTAAATAGAATGCATGTATTTCCTGAATTGAAGACCGCTGTGATGGCTATCCCTAAAACGGATATCTATAAATTTGAACTTAAAACAGGGGATACAGAAGGCTTAGTCAACTATCTTTTATCCATTCACGGCATCAAATTTGCCGCTATTGTAATAGATAGGGAAGAGGAAAGAAAATGGAGTTTTAGGAGCAAAGGTAACTTTGATGTTAATATATTTGCAAGAACACATTTTGAGGGTGGAGGCCATGCAAATGCTGCAGGC
>JBILAW010000085.1:0-7347 GCA_044354025.1 Sediminibacterium sp. | reverse complement strand
GGTAATATTGGCAAAAGCAATGGGTTGGCTTTTTTTATCTACAACAGATAACTTCAATGTTGCCATTTGACCAAAGCCGACCTTTTGAATCAAAACAAATAAAAAGAAAAATACTACGCTTGTATAACTTATTTTAAACCGCATCATCTAGCAATAAAAATTTTGTGGAGAATAGCGGGTTCGAACCGCTGACCTCTTGCATGCCATGCAAGCGCTCTACCAACTGAGCTAATTCCCCTTATTTAAAATGTACCTACAATAAAAAGAGCAACGAAAAATCGTTGCTCTTTTTTATACAAGATTTTTTTTAAATTAAGTTTTCTCCTACGCCGTCAATCCAATCTTTTACAGCTGCAGTCGTCACAGATTTTGGACGCTCTAATGGGAAGCCTAATGCACGATCCCAAGTTAAACTTGCCAATACACCTAATGCACGGCTTACGGCGAATAAAACAGTATAGAATTCGTATTCCACAATGCCATAATGCACTAGCAATGCACCACTATGTGCATCCACATTTGGCCAAGGATTTTTTACTTTTCCTAATGATTCCAAAATAGGAGGTACCGTTTCATAAATATTCCAAACTGTGTTCACTAATTTATCATCTGGTAAATGTTTTTTACCAAATTCCATTTGTGCTGTGAAACGAGGATCTGTTTTTCTCAATACTGCATGACCATAACCTGGTACGACTTTACCTTCACCCAATGTCTTTTGAACATATTCAACAATTTGCTCTTTAGAAGGGCTATCCGATCCAATCTGTTCTTGCATTTCTAAAATCCATTTAATCACTTCTTGATTTGCTAGTCCATGTAAAGGACCTGCTAAACCATTCATACCTGCAGCGTAACTTAAATAAGGATCACTCAAAGCAGAGCCTACTAAATGCGTTGTATGCGCAGATACGTTTCCTCCTTCATGGTCTGCATGTATGGTCATGTACAAGCGCATTAATTCTTTAGTACTCTCATCTTCGTAACCCATCATGTAAGCAAGGTTACCAGCCCAATCCAATAAACCATTTGGATGAATATGTTGGTTGTTCTTATATTTTCTTCGGTAGATATACGCAGCAATTCTTGGCAATCTTGCGATCAAGTCCATTGAATCATCATAGGTATACTGCCAGTAATCTTTTTTGTTCATGCCCTTTGCATATGCTTGCGCAAACTTGCTTTCTGTCTGCAAAGCCATCACTGCAGCAACATACATGGTCATTGGGTGTGCATTTATTGGAAATGCATCTATCACATCAAATACATGGGATGGCACATGGCTTCTTCTTTGCCAGTTGCTAGTCACTTTTTTAACATCTCTATCAGTTGGTAATTCACCAATCATCATTAAGTAAAACAAGCCCTCTGGTAATGGTTCGTCACCACCTTGTACTTTTGGTAATTTTGCTTGTAATTCTGGAATGGAATAGCCTCTGAAACGAATACCTTCTTGCGCATCTAATAAACTCGTCTCTGTAACAAGACCAGTCATGCCTCTCATACCTTGATACACTTGGGCTAAAGTGATTTCTCCAATCTTCTTTTCGCCGTGCACTTTGAGCATTTCTTTGATCTCAGTAGCAGCGACTGATGCTTTTTCGCCAAAACGGTCTTTGATCTCTTCCATATACCCAATAATTATTGTTAAAGAAACGATTTAAAATTGGACACAAAGTTAACTAAGAAATGCTTATTTAGGGGCTTTTTTGTATAAATAATAGACCACAAAGACAAAAATAATGTTAGGTATCCAAGCCGCTATGAAAGGAGGTAAATTGCCCTTTGTGGAGAAGATGGTAGAGAACCGATCTGTGATAATAAACAATGCCGCAATGGTAAAGCCCATTGCCAAATGCGCCCCACTTCCACCCCTGACTTTTCGGCCAGCAATGATGGCGCCAATCATGGTTAATAGCAATACAGTAATGGGGGTTGCATCTCGTCTATAACGTTCAATTTTTAACTCATTTAAGCCTTCTGAACCCCTTAAGGCTTCCGTCTTTATCTGTTTAATTAACTGAGGTGTTGTTAATTTGTCTTTGGCATATTTGTCCTTTTCCAAATCAACCGGTTTAAAAGGATATTTTTTATGGGTATTTGGCAGATAGGTCACCAGTTCTTTTTTGTCTGTTACTTTACGCTCCAGCACTTCGAATAATTCCCAATCCTTTTTTGCGGTATCCCAAACAATTGCTTCTGCACGGATATTATACACTACTTGATCCCCCTTGACAGTATAAGCAAAAAAGTTACTCCCTCTTTTGTAGGTCGTATCGTATCCATAAATTCCTGCGTAAGTAAAGGAATCAATCCTAAAATAATAATCATTAGACCCTCTTAATAATGCATTGTAGGAAGAGTTTGCGTCAATATAAGTGGCTTCAAAATCTCCACGAATATTATTTGCTTTTGGCACAGTCCATTGGTTCGCTATCCATAATACCAACCCTAAAAAAAGGCCTCCAATCCAATAAGGTCTTAACCAACGATTGTAAGAAGTACCACTTGCTAAAATAGGAACAATCTCTGTTTGTCCTGCCATTTTAGAAGTAAAAAAGATGACTGCAATAAAAACAAACAATGGAAATAACAATGCTATAATATGGGGGATAAATCCAACATAATAATTCTTAATAATCTCCGAGCTCGTCAAACCAGATCGAACAAAATCATCCGTTTTTTCACTTAAATCAATCACCACTGCAATGACTGCAAAGAAAAAGATGGCAAAGAAAAACACTGCCAAAAATTTTTTTAATATATACCAATCCAGTTTTTTCAATGCTTATAATCTTTTACTGATTTGTGGGATCATCTCTGTTTTCCATGCCTTATAATCTCCGGCAATAATATGTATTCTTGCTTGTTCGACCAACCAAAGGTAAAAGGATAGGTTTTGTATACTTGCTAGCTGCATCCCTAATATCTCATCTGCAGCAAATAAATGTCTTAGATATCCCTTCGTGTAGTATTGACTCATTTCATTGGGGATACCCGGATCTATTGGACTAAAATCTTTGTACCATTTTTTATTCTTGATATTAATAACGCCCTGAGAAGTAAACACCATGCCATTGCGCCCGTTTCTGGTAGGCATCACGCAATCAAACATATCTATCCCTAAATCAATGGCTTCTAAAATATTCCAAGGGGTGCCTACACCCATTAAATAACGTGGCTTATCCTTTGGTAGGTTTTCACAACAAAGGGCCGTGAATTCATACATTTCTTCCTCCGTCTCCCCTACACTCAATCCACCAATCGCATTGCCTACTGCATTTTTAGAAGCAATATATTCACAAGAAGCTTTTCTTAAATCCTTATACAATCCACCTTGTACAATTGGAAATAAATTTTGAGTATGCCCATATAAGTCAGGCGTCTCTGCCAATCTATTAAAACACCTGTCCAACCAGGTATGCGTCAAATCCATACTCTTACTTACGTATTCATAGGTACTTGGAATAGGAGGACATTCATCAAAAGCCATGATGATATCAGCCCCAATGCTTCTTTGAATATCCATCACATTTTCAGGACTAAATAAATGCTTGCTGCCATCGATATGAGATTGAAAGACCACCCCTTCTGGTTTGATTTTTCTGTTATTGGCCAAGGAGAAAACTTGGTAACCACCACTATCCGTTAAAATGGGCCGATCCCAGCCCATGAATTTGTGCAGCCCCCCAGCAGCCTCAAGCACTTCTGTGCCTGGTCTTAGATATAAATGATATGTGTTGCCTAGGATAATTTTTGCGTTGATATCCTGCTTCAATTGTTGTTGTGTCACTGCTTTTACAGAGCCAATGGTTCCTACAGGCATGAAAATGGGTGTCTGGATGACCCCATGATCGGTCGTGATGGTACCTGCTCTCGAAGCACCCTGTTGACTCTCTGCTGCTAATTCAAATTGTAATGCCGCCATGAGGCAAAGGTAAGGTCAAAAATCTTTACTTTTGCCCTATGACAATCAATCTACCCTTTTCATCAACACTTTTATCAGAACTACTTATAGGCTTTTTTGCAGCTGTTATTGCCATTCAGGTTTTTTATTATTTATTCTTTTTTTTAAGACTCGCAATTTATAAGAAGCCAAAAAAAACAGGGCATGTAGAGCACCCAGTTTCTGTAGTGATTTGTGCCCGTGACGAAGCAAATAACTTGGCGAATACTTTGCCAGGTGTTTTGGTGCAAGAATATAGTACCACGCACGAAGTCGTTTTAGTGAATGACAATTCAGAAGATGAAACAAAATATTTATTAGATGAATTTAAAAAGTCATTTAAAAATTTGAACCCAGTAATGTTGACGCAGGAAGCGAAAATGATTGCAGGCAAAAAATTTCCACTTTCTATGGGTATTAAGTCTGCTAAAAATGAGACTTTATTATTAACAGATGCAGATTGTTTACCTGCAAGTGAACATTGGATGCGATTGATGCAGGATGGCTATGATGAAGGCAAAGAAATAGTATTAGGATATGGCGCTTATAAAAAGAAGCCAGGCTTACTCAATAAACTCATTCGATTTGAGACCTTTCAAACTGCATTGCAATATTTCTCCTACGCCTTAGCAGGATTGCCTTATATGGGGGTTGGTCGCAACCTGTCTTATAAGCGTGAACTATTTATCAAGAATAAAGGCTTCTCCTCTATCAATCAAATACCAAGTGGTGACGATGATTTATTTATTAACCAAGTGGCTAACAGACGCAATACAGCCATTGTGGTAGACCATGATGCGCATACACTCAGTGAACCAAAGACCAGATTTAAAGATTGGATGACGCAAAAATACCGTCACTATACCACCAGTAAGTTTTATAAAAAGAAACATGTTTTTTTATTAGGCTTATACGCTATCAGTCAATTCTTAGTATACCCTGCAATGATTGTAGCAATTATTTTTACAAAAGAATATACGATCATTGTTGGCATATGGGCATTTAGGGCATTATTACAAGGACTTATTTTGCGTGGCGCGATGAAGAAATTAAATGAGCTAGACCTTTGGCCTTGGTACATTTTATTTGATATATGGTCCTTCTTCTATTATTTGATTACCTTGCCTAGCGTATGGAAAAGCCCTCAGAAAAATTGGAATTAATCACACGCTACTTTGCGGATTTTACACCTGCGCAATTGACTCAATTAGCTGGATTAGAAGCAGCATACCAGGAATGGAATGCAAAGATCAATGTGGTCTCCAGAAAAGATATTGACCAAATCTATCTGCACCATGTATTGCATTCGCTAAGTATTGCTGCCATTGCAGAATGGACACCAGGCACACAAGTCATTGACATTGGATGTGGTGGCGGTTTTCCAACTGTTCCCTTAGCAATATTTTTTCCAGAAGTACAATTTTATGCAGTCGATAGTATTGCCAAGAAATTAAAAGTAGTGGACGCCGTTTGTGAGATGGTGGGCATTAAAAATATTGAGACAAAGCATACTCGTGTAGAAGATATTAAAAATAAAAAGTTCGATTACGCAGTGAGTAGAGCAGTGGCGCCACTTAAGGATTTATGGAGATGGGCGAATCCAGTACTCGTTAAAAAACCAAACCAACCCAATGGTTTAATTTGTTTAAAAGGCGGTGACTTGCATCAAGAGATTTTCGAAAGCGGCACTAGACCAAAGATGATGCCGATCTATGATATCTTTAAAGAAGATTATTTTAAAGAGAAATATATTATACAGGTGAAGAAATAAATAAAGGCGTTCAATTGAACGCCTTTATTACAAGTCTAAAATTCCGAAACAAAACCTATACCTCGAGCATAGCATTGTTTAAAAACTTCCTTTGATTTTATATTTCATCCCTAATTCGGGATCTCTATTTTATTATTACTTCTATTAATGTCTGGCATTCTTTGACTAGGATCAATCTCAATTGATTTGATTGCGCCTAATGGTTGTGTCGACTCAAAAGTATAGGTTGGATGTGTCCATTTCCATTCAGGGTGATTGATTTGTTTCATTGAACCTTCCTGCGCCTTCCCTCCTAACATTAAATCTAGTGGAATATAATGCAATTCTGAACTGCCATCCTTATAAGTAACCACCACTTCTATAGGCATCGGGAACTTCCCAACTCTTTGAATACTTATTAAAGCAGCATTGCCGCTTACTTGAATATCATTTAAGCCATAATCAATGGTCTTGGTACTATTCACCCAATATTCTTTTAACCACTGCAATTGTAAGCCGCTTGTTTTTTCAGCTACTCTTATAAAATCATTGACATTGGGATGTTTAAATTTCCAAGTATTATAATAGTTAAGCATTAACTGATCACGTTTTGCTTCACCCATCATATAACCAAGTACACCCAAAAACGTGCCCCCTTTTGCATAAGCAGCACTACTATATGCGTAATTGGTATTAAAATGATCGGCATGCGTTGACATAGGTTCTTCGTATCCACTTTTTGCAAGCGCTATATAACCACTATAATTGCCATTTTGAACTGCAGGTAACAATTTAGATTGTCTATCAAGATTCACTTGTATTTGCTTTTTAGCAGCCTCACTAATATAAGGAGATTGAGTGGCGAAATTGGTTTCATAATAATGGCTTACCATTTCCTCTCCATAACTCGTAAACCCTTCATCCATCCAGGCAAATAAACTTTCGTTACTTCCTAAAACATGTTGGTACCAGCTATGTATCCACTCATGAAAAGCAGTACCTAAACTTGGCCCCACCAATAATGTAGCCATTGCATATTCCATGCCACCATCACCACCTTGAATAAATGAATATTGAGGATATGGATAGGGCCCCATTTTTTGCTCCATAAAAGGCAACGCTTTTTCAGCAGCCCACAACACATTCGCCCAAGCACTATCCGCTTTCGCATCTTTTGCTTTATAATATACATGAAGGGTTAAACCTTTGCGCACTTCTTTAGACAAATGTTTAAAATTATTATCTGCAAACCATACAAAGTCATGAATGGTATTGCCTTTGAAGTTCCAAACCTTATGACCGTCTTTATCTAAAGGAGCAGTTGGATTTTGAAGTACACCAGTTCCGCCCACCATATAGGCTTTATCCATTCTTAAAGTCACATCATAATTACCCCAAACACCATAAAACTCTCTAGCGATATAAGGATTGGTATTCCATCCTTGGTAATCATACTCCACCATTTTAGGATACCATTGGCTCATAGAATATCGAACACCTTCTTTATTGTCTCTACCAGATCTTCTTATTTGTACCGGCACTTGTGCTTCAAATTGCACATTCATTTTAACAACCGACTTTGGTAAAATTGGTTGCGTTAAAACCACTTCTAAAATGGTTTCATGCTCCAGTAATTGTTGTGCTTTACCAT
>JBILAW010000006.1:0-24177 GCA_044354025.1 Sediminibacterium sp. | reverse complement strand
AATGCATTTAATTTCTCTGGTCGATTGATGGTAATGATCAAAGTATGATCTTCCATTTTAGTAAACAAAGTTTGAAAAGACATAGACGTTAATTTTTTATGAATAAAATAGTAATGAATTAAAATAAATAATAAAAAAGGGCCTTAGGACTTTCTGTTTTCAGCAACCCATTTTTTAATATAGGCTGCTATATCCGTCGTGTTGGTACCTGGTGCAAACAAATGACCGATTCCCATATCTTGTAATGCTTTATTGTCTTCTTCTGGAATGATACCGCCCCCTGTGAGCAATACGTCTTTCAATCCTTTCTCTACCATCAATTGATATACTTTAGGAAACACAGTCATATGGGCGCCAGATAAAATACTGATACCAATGGCGTCCACATCTTCTTGTAAGGCTGCCTGAACCACCATTTCGGGGCTCTGTCTTAGGCCAGTATAAATCACTTCCATGCCTGCATCTCTTAGTGCAGTCGCAATCACTTTTGCGCCACGATCGTGACCATCTAAGCCAACTTTCGCTACTAAAACTCTTATGGGTCTTTCTGTTTGCATCTACTACAATTTACATTAATTTTTTGACAACAAATCTAAACAGTATTGGATACGTTTTGCTGCATCTTGGGTTTCAATATTGGCCACAATATCAAAAACACCTGGACCAAATTTACCCCCAACTAACATGATTCTAAAGGGCAACATTAAATCACCTGGTTTAAGGCCTTGTTCGGTTGCCAATGTTTTAAAATGCGCTTCCAACAAAGTGGCGTCATTAGGAACTGCCTGATTCCTATATGCATCCATTACCGATTTAAAAAATGCGGCTTTTGATGGATCCCATTTTGGCAGGATGGATGCCGTATCTATTTCGGTTGGTGCAGCAAAGAAAAAAGATGATTGAGGAATGAAGTCGGTTAATAACTGACAACGTTCTTTCACGAGCCCTATCACTTTTACCAAATAACTTGGCTCATGAATTTCAATTTTTGCAGCTTCAAAATAAGGCGCTACTAAATTTGCTAAAAAGGCATTGTCGGATTGTTTGATCCATTCTTGGTTAAACCATTTTGCTTTTTCGTAATCAAATTTTGCACCTCCTTTATGCACTCTATCTAAACTAAATTTTTCAATCAAACTGTCTAATGAAAATACTTCCTGATCTGTTCCGTCATTCCATCCCAACATCGCTAATAAATTCACAAATGCTGCTGGCAAGAAACCTCTTTCTTTAAATCCAATCGTGGTTTCTTTGGTATTTGGATCTGTCCAATCCATTGCAAACACTGGAAAGCCTAATCGGTCCCCATCGCGTTTACTTAATTTACCATTGCCGTCTGGTTTTAAGATTAAAGGAAGATGCGCCCATTTAGGCATCTGATCCAAACCAAATAAATTTTTCCAAACTAAAATATGTACAGGTGCACTTGGCAACCATTCTTCACCTCTAAATGCGTGGGTAATTTTCATTAAAAAATCATCCACTACGACTGCTAAATGATAAGTTGGCATTTCATCCGCTTTCAATAAGACTTTATCATCCACCATGCTGGTGTCAAATTTTACTTCGCCACGAATCAAGTCTTCAAAAACTAGCTCTTCTGAATCTGGCATATTGATGCGCACTACATGAGGGGTGTTTTCATTGAGTAAACGCGTCACTTCTGCCGCAGGCAAACTCAAAGAATTTTTCATACCCATTCTTGAGGCACGATTGTATTGAAAATTGGGGATCTCTTTTCTTTTTGTGTCCAATTCTTCGGCAGTATCAAATGCATAATAGGCATTGCCTTGTTCAATCAATTGATTGGCATATTGCTTATACATTGGTTTGCGCTCACTTTGTCTATAAGGACCATAAGCACCACCATGAATAGGACTTTCGTCTGGCGTCATTCCACACCAAGCAAGGGTGTCTAAAATATATTGTTCAGCGCCTGGAACAAAACGAGACTGATCGGTATCTTCAATTCTTAATATAAATTGACCCTTGTATTTTTTTGCAAATAAATAATTGAATAAAACAGTACGAACGCCACCTAAGTGTAAACCACCGGTGGGAGAGGGGGCAAACCTAACTCTTACCATTTGTTCAGCCGAATTTTCCATGTGCACTTTATTTTTACAAAGATAAGTTGCAAACGGGCAAAAGAACCATTTATCTTTGGGTATGTATTTCATTAAAACACCCTTTTGGTTAAGGCTTATTTATAGGTCTTGTATTTGGCGAAAGCCCAATCAAGATAGGGTGCTTTATTTAAGTTTTGATGATGGGCCACATCCCGAAGCAACCCCATTTGTACTGGAACAATTATCAAAATTTGATGCTAAAGCAAGCTTTTTTTGCATTGGAAAAAATGTACAATTGTATCCCGAAATTTATGATGCAATACTTGCAGCAGGCCATGTGGTAGGGAATCATACACAAAACCATATGAATGGTTGGAAAAATACGACCGAAAATTACATGACCGATATTCAAGAAGCAACAAAGCTGATTGATTCCAATTTATTTAGACCGCCTTATGGTAGGATTTCTTTTTCACAAATAAAAGCCTTGCGTTTAGATCCTGCTTTACCGCAGCAAATTATGATGTGGGATGTGTTGAGTGGAGATTTTGATACCACCATTACGGGTGAACAATGCGCAAATAATGTGATTCAACATGCAGGACCGGGATCCATTGTAGTTTTTCATGATAGTGCAAAAGCGATGGATCGATTGCGCATTGCATTGCCTAAAGTATTGGCACATTTTTCAAAAATAGGGTATCAATTTAAAGCTTTGTAAATGCCACAATAACGCTTTAAATAAAAAAGCCAGGGTAGAAACCCCGGCTGTATAATCCGTACCCTATAAAAAACAAAGTTTACATCCAGTTAAGGGATGGGTTAGTAATTTCATTCATAAACGCATAAATAATGTCTTTTAGTATGTGGTTCATTAAAAAAGTCCTTTTTTTGTGCTTTAAATCAGTTGATTATGCATTTTATTGATACACACGCGCACGTTTATGCGGAGGAACTGACTACAGATTTAAATGTAGTCATAAAAAACGCTGTTTCAGTTGGTGTCGATAAAATTCTAATGCCTGCAATTGATAGCACCACATTGGATGCGATGTTGAAAGTGGAAGCAGATTTTCCAGCACATTGTATTGCCATGATGGGATTGCATCCATGTTATGTAAAGGAAAATTATAAAGCAGAATTAAAATTGGTAGAAGATTGGATTGCTAAGAGAAAATTCATTGCCATTGGTGAAATTGGATTGGACTTTTATTGGGATAAAACATTTGCCAAGGAACAACAATTTGTTTTTGAAACACAAATGCAGTGGGCGCTAGATTATAAATTACCTATTGCGATTCATACAAGAAATGCGATGGGAGAAACCATAGAAGCGGTGAAGCCTTTTGCTAAAAAAGGATTGCGCGGCGTCTTTCATTGCTTTAGTGGTAGCAAGGAATCTGCGGAACAAATTATTGGTATGGGATTTCATTTAGGATTAGGTGGTGTATTGACCTACAAGAATGCAGGCGTAGCTGAAGCTGTAAAAGACATCCCTATGGAATACTTGGTTTTGGAAACGGATGCACCTTATTTGGCGCCAGTGCCTTATAGAGGTAAAACCAATGAACCTGCATATATGTTAGAAGTTGCTAAGAAATTAGCAGAAATAAAGTCACTGCCATTGCATGAAATTGCAGCTATCACAACAAGCAATGCGGAAAAGCTATTTGGATTCTGAGGCTAATTTTTTTTGTATTGCTTGAACCATCTCTTTAGATCCAATATACAATGGAACTCTTTGGTGGATACTCGTTGGCACGATGTCTAAAATATTTTCATGATTCGTTACTGCTAATCCGCCAGCTTGTTCAGCTATAAAGGCCAATGCGTTGGCTTCAAATAATAGTCTTATTTTTCCATTAGGGTAATTAGAAGTGGGTGGATATAAAAACACACCACCTTTTAATAAATTTCTATGAAAGTCAGCAACAAGAGAGCCAATATACCTACTAGTCATTCTTTGCTCCTTGCAATCATCAATATAATCGTTGATTCCTTGGTCAATAATATCTTTAGATAAGCCTTCGTTGATAGAGTAAAAATTACCTGTTGTGTTGCATTGCATCGACGGATGTGATAAGACATACTCCCCAAGTGTACTTTCATAAGTAAAACCATCTACTCCATTTCCAGTTGAATAAACCAACATAGTAGAAGGGCCATATAAAATATATCCACCAGCAATTTGATCCCTACCTTTTTGCAAAAAATCATTTTCGCATAGGGGTTCATTGATCGGAGATTTTTTTAAATAAATGGAGAAGATTGTCCCAATGGATACATTCACATCAATATTATTTGAACCATCCAATGGGTCAATAGTAACCAAGTATTTTCCATTGTTTTGTAAATCAATAAAAGTCTCTATTTCTTCTGATGCAATCCCACAAGCCTCACCACCTTTAGACAATGCCCTTGAAAATCTAATATTTGCGAGTAGGTCAAGTTTTTGTTGATGATCACCGCCAGAATTCTGCAAACCCACATTGCCCATGATGTCTACAAGACCTGCTTTATTAATTTCTCTATTCACCACTTTAGAGGCAAGTGCAATATCTCTTAACAACTGCGATAATTCACCAGCTGAATTTGGATATTGACTTTGATGATTTTTAATAAAACGATCAAGTGTAATACCTATTGGCAAGTCGATCCTTGATTTTTCCATTATGTACAGAATTTGATTAAAATTAGCCTTTTTTCTGGCATTTTTATAATTAACCATTTTTCAAAACACCGATAATTTCTTTTACATTTGCAGTCCTTATAGAGAGGTGTCCGAGTGGTTTAAGGAGCACGCTTGGAAAGCGTGTATGCGGCAACGTATCGGGGGTTCGAATCCCTTCCTCTCTGCAAAGCCTATCACGAAAGTGATAGGCTTTTTTAATGCGAGGCCGCGAAACAAGCTTGCTTGATTGAGCGGATGAGCGTTAAAAAAGCCAAATAAACGCTTTGCGTTTATTTGAAAGGCTTTGGTAAAAGAGCAATTTTGGGATGACGGCGAAGTGCAACGCAGCCGGCTATCCATAATGCTTAGAAAAAAGAAATTTAAATCTCTTTCATTTTTTCATCCATCCTTTCATTGTATTCCAATGGCTCATTTTCCCAATGCTTATTATAAGATACAAACCAGCCTAACCAAATAGAACGAGATAGGCGCATTAAAATGGGTTGTATTAATATCAATAGAAATATAGTCGTGCCTAACCAATAAAACATTCTGTTGTCCTCTAATTCCCAAGTCATCCCAATCAACACTTTCCATGCAACAAACATGGAAACAAAATAGGCGACTGTCAATGCATAACTTACATAACCCGTGCCATAATAAAATCCCACTTCAATTTCTGTTGGCTGTGCACAAACAGGGCAGTGGTCATTCATTTTTGTGATATTAGATAGGTCGTAGGGATTGGAAGAAGTGAATAGCTTCCCTTCTCTACATCTAGGACATTTGTTGGTCAAAGTGCTGTATAGGTAGCTTTTTTTCATGCCACAAAGGTACCGAAAATTAAGGAGCTATCAATTGCTCCATCTGAATACCTCTAGAACCCTTTATGAGTAGGGTATGACCAATAAATTCTTTTGATTCAAACCAAACTTTAGCTGCTTGAACGGTATCAAAATAGTGATAGTTGTGGTTGCAATTTTTAAATTCTGATCCAACTAATACAACTTCACTCCAAATATTTTGCTTCAATTGATCAATCAACATTTGATGTTCCATTAAAGTGTCAGCACCCAGTTCTCTCATACCACCTAAGCAAACTACTTTATTTGCTTTATTTAATTTTGCAAAATTCTCTACTGCTAATTTCATGCTCGAAGGATTTGCATTGTATGCATCTAAAATCACTTCGTTGTTACTCCACTGTACCAATTGAGAACGACTATTGGTTGGGATATAATTTTCAATCGCAGCTTTAATTTTTTCATTGGGCACTTTAAAGTATTGCCCAATTGTGATGGCTGCTAGTACATTGGGTAAATTATAAATACCTACTAAATGTGTAGCTATAGTATCTAAGGCAATGCCCTTGTTTATTTTGACTGTCAACATCCCATCCGCATCCATTGCTTCACCTTGAATTTGTCCGCTATGTTGACCATATCCAATCAAATGAGGCATGCCTTGCGACATCGTTTGTAAATAGTCATAGTCCTCCATGATAAATACTGTACCATGGTGTTCACGTAAAAAATCATACAATTCACCCTTGCCTTTTTTGACACCTTCTTCAGATCCAAATCCTTCCAAATGCGCTTTACCACAATTGGTAATCATGCCATGCGTTGGTAAAGTATAAGCGCAATAACTTTCAATTTCTTTCTGGTGATTCGCGCCCATTTCGATGACTGCTATTTCTGCATTTTTTGGAATGCTTAGCAAGGTCAATGGAACACCTATATGGTTGTTTAAATTTCCTTGAGTTGTAAAAGTGTTGAAATGACTTGCTAAAACAGTATAGACCAATTCTTTTGTAGTGGTCTTTCCATTGCTACCAGTAATGGCGATAAACGGGATGTCAAATTGTTGACGATGGTATTTTGCTAATTGTTGTAGGGTCGTTAAAACATCTTCTACAATAACAATACGTTCTTGGTATGCGTCACTGTCTGCAATCGTCTCATCCACTATTGCATAAGCTGCGCCTGCTTCCAACGCAGCAATCGCAAAAACATTGCCATTGAAATTTGGGCCTTTTAACGCAAAGTATAAATCTCCTTGTTTAAGTTTTCTGGTATCTGTTACAACAGAAGGATGTGCAATGTAAATTTGGTATAATGCTTCAATCGTTCCTAGTTTCATAGGGTAAGCTTTAGCTTTTTGCCATCAATAAACAAGTAGCAGTTGCCACAAGTCCTTCTTCTCTACCTGTAAAACCCATTGTTTCTGTTGTAGTTGCTTTGATAGAAATATCCTTATTGCCAATATGTAAAATAGAAGCAATGCATGCTTGCATGGCCATCACATAAGGTTTTATTTTTGGCGCTTCTAAACAAAGTGTCGCATCTATATTGACAATTTGATATCCTTCTGCAGTGATTAAATCGTAGGTTCTTTGTAATAAAATTTTACTATCAATATTCTTAAATGCATTGTCGGTATCTGGGAAATGCGTACCTATATCACCTAAACTAAGGGCCCCTAAAAGTGCGTCGCAAATAGCGTGTAATAAAACATCTGCATCACTATGCCCTAAAGCGCCTTTGTGGTGCGGAATAAGAATCCCTCCAATCCATAAGTCTCTACCCTCTACCAATTGATGAAAATCGATACCTGATCCAATGCGTAAATTCATTAGAAGATATTTTTGATTCTTTGCAAGAAATTAGGTTTCTCTTCTTTGGCATCTGGTGTGTCCATCCCAAAAGCAGAAATAGCACATCTAAAACCAATTGTACTGTTAGATTGATCTTGATCTAAATACCTTCTAGTGCCTGGATTTAACCAATATGGACGATCTTTCCAGCTTCCTCCTTTGTACACTCTTGATTTATTAGAGATCAATGTATTTGCACCTGTTTCATAACTTGATGTACTTGCATCATCGCCATCTAATACACTATTGCCGCGATAAGGATTAAAATCATCCATGTCGATGCTATTCATTGGGCGATAGATATCTGCCACCCATTCATTGACATTGCCACTTAAATTATATAAGCCTAATGGGTTTTGTAAAAAACTATTCGTCTTACTTGGGAAACCTGCACCATCATTTGCGTATCCTACCATGCCCATATAATCACCACTTCCATTTTTAAAATTCGCCATAAACATGCCACGATTGTTCTTTTCCTTTTTGCTGATTTTTCCTGATGGGTTGCTTCTTAATCCGTCGTTTCCATTGGAGCTCCAAGGGTAAGGAGAATTAGATGAAACAATACTCGCATTAGGTGCACCAGAATTAGGACCCGCTTTTGGGTTGTTAAAATTAGAGATGTAGTTCTTACCACTAGAGACTTTTGCAGCATATTCCCATTCCGCTTCTGTAGGCAATCTAAAGTCTGGAATTAAAACGTAATCCCCTAAATTATTGTTCCTTGATCTAGCTCTTGTTGGAGTTGTGGTTGCAGTAACGGTGCTTGTTTTATTCGTATCAACTAGACTATTATTTGATTTCATCTTCCCTAAATAAGGTTTAGTAGGATCAATCAAGCCGTATTTGATTAATGTTTTTTCATTTGCTCTATCTGTTCTCCACCTGCAATAGGCATTGGCTTGTTCCCAACTTACACCCACCACTGGATAATCATCGAAGGCTTTATTTCTAAAATACCCTTCTACCATTGGTTCATTGTATGCAAGATCTGTTCTCCAAACTAAAGTATCAGGAAGCGCTGCTTTCACAATTGAATCTTTCCCCATTGGAATAAAAACACGTTCAAGCCATTTTATATAATTTCTATATTGCTTATTACTTACCTCGTATTGGTCGATTCTAAATGAACTCACGGTTACTCTGCGCAGATTATTATTCCAATCACCCATGATATTTTCTTGGTTCATCCCCATAGCGAATGTGCCTCCTCTAATTAAAATGGTGCTATCATATGGGTTATCTATGGCGGCAAATGCAACTTTATTGCTTTGATTGCTATCGAATTGAGCGATCATTCTTGGGCCTAAAAAAAGTACCGCAAAAAATAATAAAATGCTATTGATAAAATTCATCTGTTTTGTTTAAGCTGGGGGTGATTAAAATCTTCTGCGAATATACTTGCTTTTTCAGTCATTTATTCAAATGCAAATAGAATCTTATGTTAGTAAAACCCTAATTTTAGGGCATGAAAATTGTTGTTTTAACATTTCTTTTAATTGGATGCTGCTTTACCCTTCCTGGATGGGGACAGGTAGGCATGCTCTCAAAAGGAAATTGGGTTAAAATAGCTGTGCCAAACGAAGGGGTATATCAACTTACTGGTGCACAATTTAAAGCGATGGGTTTTACTGGAAAAGTAAATGCCAATCAAGTCCAATTGTATGGAATGGATTTGTCAATTTTAAGCGAAAAAGTACCTAATACCTTGCCGGATAGTTTAACAGAAATGGCCATTGAAATGCAAGATGGGGGAGATGGTTTTTTAGATGACCAAGATAAGTTCTTGTTTTATGCACATGGGCATTATAAATGGGTCAAGTCCAATTTGAATGAAGCCCCTATTCGTCAAAAAATCACAAGCAATGATTCCTTGTTTTTTTTTATTCGTATTGGGACAATAGGAAAAAGAATAACCAGTTTTAATAAGACGGGTGCTGCAACAAAATTAGTACAAACTTATCCTGCTAATTGGAGGGTAGAAAAAGATACGATCAATTTTTTAAGTAGTGGTAAAATATGGCTTGGGGATCCTATGGGCATTGGGACAGGTAAAAAAACAACCATAACATTTCCGCTTAATATGGAGGGCTTACAATTCAACGCCCCAATTGTTTTTCAAAGTCAATTGGCTGCATCCACTTATCAAACAGATGCCAAATTTACAATCAAGTTGAATGATCAGTTAATGAATACTATATCTCTGAGTGCTGTTTCTGATTTCATTTATGATGATGCGTATAAAATTCGTTTTGATAGCAGTACTATATGGTTAGATAAAAACACAGTTCTAAAAGCAGGACAAAGTTTAACAGCCATGAACTTACAAGTTGATTTTAATGCACCAGCCACTTCAACAGGTTGGATTGATTATCTGGTATTACATGGGCAAAGAACAATTGGATATTGGGGCAATACTGGCTTTGGATTTGATTATCAAACGACCCAATCAAAAGGGCAATTGATTGAATTTGAAATTCAAAATGCGACTACTCAAACCAGGGTTTGGGATCTAAGTCATTTTCACCAACCCATTTCATTGAATCCTCAATTGGGTCAAAATGCCATTGCTACATTTAAAGCTGCTGATAGTGTAAGTAAATATTTTTATGTCTTTGAGTCCAATAAAATAAATACAGCACAGTTTTCAAGTTCCATTCCTGGCGATAGTAATTTTACAACTAGTCCATTAGACTACATCATCATTACAGCGCCTGATTATTATCCAGCAGCAACCGCACTTAAAGTATTTCATGAAAAGCAAAATGGATTTAAAGTAGGTCTTTTTAATGCTACTCAAGTATACAATGAAATGGCTGGTGGACAATCTTCTCCAATTGCCATTCGAAATTTTTTAAAGTACATTATAGAACAATCCAAATTAAAAAATCAATCCAGCCCTGCTTTTGTTTTATTAATGGGTATGGGTAATTTTAATACCCAAAAAATTCAACTCAATAAAGAATTACCAGTCTATACAAGTGAAGTATCTAATTCTGTTTTATCTTCCTATAGTTCGGATGATTTTTACGCAATACAAAAATCTGGTGCACAAATTCAGTTTGCTCAAACCATTGATTCTATTGGTTTAGCAATTGGCAGGATACCTGCAAGAACGATTGCCGAAGCGAATAAAATGGTGGAGAAATTAATTCAATACCAATCCAATAAAAAAATGGGGCTTTGGCAAAATCAATTGACTTGGGTTGCGGATGATGCCGATTATAATTTACATCTTCAGGATGCAGAGGAAATCATTGGTAATTTAAAAAATAAAACAGATAATTGGAATCACCGAAAATTATATTTGGATTTATTTAAAGCAAATCAAACGCTTAATGGGAATACTTATCCAGACGTCAACAAAGCCATTCAAGAATCCATACAAGCTGGCACGCTGATGTTAAATTATACTGGACATGGAAATTTTTTGCGTTTAACAGAGGAGGCCGTAATCTCTAAATCAGAAATACAGTCCTGGAATAATGCTGGTAAATTGCCCATTATGGTCACAGCATCATGTGATTTTGCGCCCTATGATCAACCTGCAACTGCTCCAATAGGTTTTGATGCTTTAATGCAAAATGAAAAAGGAATTATTGCTTTGGTTGCAGCCAATAGGCTGGTGTTTGCATACAGTAATAAGCAAATTAATGATGCATTTATGCAGGCATTGTTGGTGCCAAATTCAAAGGGTCTTTATTCGACCATCGGACAAGCCCTGCAAGCTGCAAAAAATTATAATTTTAAGAGAAATGGAGATCGATTAAATGCATTTAAGTTTGGATTAATGGGTGACCCTGCCATGCGTATAGCACAACCAAAATACCAAATTAACTGTACCAACTTGAATCAGTTACCATGGTTGGATACTTTATTTTTAAAAGCAGGCGAGAAGTATACGATTAGAGGAAATTTATCAGCAAAAAGTCAAGCTATTCAAAATTTCAATGGCTTCATTGATATGGTTTTATGGGATGCTCCAAGCACAAAAAAAACTTTAGCCAATCAAACGAATAGTCAGGCTGTTCCAGTTGAAACACAAGAGCAGGCTATATTTAAAGGGAAGGCGACAGTTCAAAATGGACAATTTGAAATCAGTTTTATCCTACCAGGGGCACTGCCTGCTTCCAATTCGGCAGCATTAAAATTGCAACTCTATGCATACAATGATACGGCGGATGCAAGCATGCAATTTCAATCCATTTTTATAAAAGGGGAAACCACACAAAATAGACTAGATACCACTGGCCCATCCATCTTCAGCTATGTGAATGCGCCCAATTTCAAATCAGGAGATTGGGTAACTGCACCTGCTACTTTATATGTAAAATTAAATGACAGTTCGGGGATACAGTCTTCGGGTAATCAATTAGGGCATGATTTAAAATTAATCATTGACGATACTTTAGTCAAAAATTACAATCTAAATTCATTTTTTACCTACAATTTGAATCAGTATCAGTCTGGAGAGATTCAATACCCACTTCCAGTGTTAGAAGAGGGTAAGCATAAATTAATCATCAAGGCCTGGGATCTTTTAGGAAATAGCTCTAAAGACACTATTTGGATTGAAGTACCTGGTAAAGCAAACAGGAACCTTCGACAGCTTAGTGTTAGTCCGAATCCTATCCAAACCAATGCAAAGTTTAGTTTTGAGCTCAACAATAGCATTGACCCAATTCTGATGCAATTGGAAGTATTTGATGTCAATGGAAGGGTACATTTTTCTACAAACCAAAAAATACAACCTAGGGGCAATAAAATTATGGTCGATTGGAATGGACTTTCTACGAATGGGGGACTACTCTTACCTGGGAAGTATTATTATAGAATTACCGTCACCCAAAACGGGTTGGTAGAGCAATTGATAAATAGCCTATTAAAATTTTAAATATTGAATTCAAAGATTATCTTTACGAATATAGAATCTAAAAGCATTCGAGTATGATACGAATTCCCTCAGTCAAAATAACCATCTGTGTAGCATTATGTTTTGTAGCTATTTCTTTAAAGGCACAAATAATTCCACAAAAGATTAAATTACAAAGTACCGCTGTACCATTTATGTTGATCTCTCCGGATGCAAGATCTGCTGGTATGGGTAATTTGTCAATTGCCATGTCTCCAGAAGCCAATGATCTTTTTGGGAACACTGCCAAGATCCCCTACCTTAAAAATGATCGAGGTTTTTTGATCAATTATACGCCATGGTTAAGAGATTTGAATTTGACTGATGTGTATTTGGCGAGTGCAGGTTTTTATAAAAAATTAAATAGTGTTAGTGGTATCAATAGTTCTTTACGTTTTTTTAGTTTAGGTAGTATTGATTTTACAGACGAATCTGGACTATCCAATTTACCATCTCAGAGACCTTCAGAATTTAGTTTTGACTTTGGGTACAATATTTTATTATCAGATGCCTTGAGTATGGGTGCGACAATGAGGTATATCAATTCTAGGTTAGTTTCTGGAGCTGTCAATAATACAATATTCAAGGCTGGTAATACTTTCGCTGGAGATATCAGTTTATTCTATAAACAAAACGATGATCTGGAGGGATTCCATGCAGGTTTGGTTTTATCCAATTTAGGAGGTAAAGTGAGCTATTCTAATGAGTCAAAAAATAAATATTTCATTCCAGCAAATATTGGTTTGGGCTTGGCCTATTTGAGTAAATTTGATACAGAGAACTCATTAGAAGTGGGTGTTGATGTAAATCGTTTGATGGTGCCTGCAAGTCCAAGTAGTAGTGATGCAGATGTGGTTGACCAATATTTTTCTCAATCTGTTGTGTCTAGTTGGTTTAATTCATTCTCGAATAAATATGGTATCCCTTTTTCTGAATCATTAAAAGTATCATTAGGGGCTGAATACAATTATGCAGACCGATTTCATTTGAGGGCTGGTTATTTTCTAGACAATAATAAGAACCTGGGCAGCATGCAATATTTTACAGTTGGTTCTAGCTTCCAATACCAACAGTCTAAATTCAATATTTCCTATTTGGTGCCTACAGGGGGCGGTATCACTAGAAATCCATTGTCAAATACCTTGCGTTTTGGCACCATATTTTACTTCTAAATTATTTGTTAACTAAAGCAAGCTAGCTTCAATTTACCTGCTTTTTTAACTACTTTTGTAGCACATGTCTACAATCATTCCCATTGTGAACCATAGTCATCATCCTTTGCCAGCATATGCAACGCAAGGGTCCTCTGGTTTAGACCTACGTGCTTTTGTCACTGCACCTGTTCAGTTGGCTCCCTTAGAGCGTGCATTGATTCCAACAGGTTTACACATTGCTTTGCCAAATCATTGGGAGGCACAAATTCGACCAAGAAGTGGGCTTGCCATTAAACAAGGGTTGACATGCTTGAATACCCCAGGTACGATCGATGCAGATTATAGAGGAGAGCTCAAAGTTATTTTGATCAACTTGTCCAATGAAATTCAAGTGATTCAAGATGGAGATCGAATTGCGCAAATTGTTTTTCAACAAGTCGAAAAAATGGAATGGCAATTGGTAGAAAATTTGGAGACAACCCAAAGAGGCGATGGTGGATTTGGGCATACAGGTAAAATATAAAATCTTCGCATGCGAATTGTAAAAAACAGCTTTTATTTGATTTTGATACTTTTGAGCGTGGCATGTGCCAATATAAAGAAGGTGCAAGTTATTCAAGATGCATTGACTGTGAAAGTGTTACCGGATGCTGCTGCAATGGCAGAAAAAGCAAGATTAGATTCTGTATTAATGGTAGAAGGGATTGTAAGAAATATTGCCCATACTAAAATTGCTTTCAAAACCATGAATGCGAAGTTGAAAATGGATTATGAAACAAGTAAGGATAAAGATAGTTATATCGCTAATTTAAGCATTCGGAAAGATAGCGGGATGTACATTACCATTAGAGGCGCAATGGGTGTGATTGGTTTAAAAGCATTTATCAATAAAGACAGTATTTTTTTGACTTTCCCACTATCTAAAAAAACAGAACGACATCCATTATCCTATTTACAAGAAGTGGTAAAAATCCCATTAAATTATCAAACAATAGAAGACTTAGTGGTAGGCAATCCAATTTTTATGGATGGCATTGATATTGTTTCCTATAAAGTCATCAATGAAAGATTACAAATAAGCTTAGTTGGCAAATTATTTAAAAACTTAATTATTCTTAGCGAGGACAATACCAAATTGGTTCAATTAAAGTTGGACGATGTGGATGCAGCAAAACATAGAACATGTGACATCAATTATAGTCAACACAGTTTGGTAAATAATATACAGTTTCCACTTTATAGAACCATTTCCATCAATGCGCAAACCAAATTGGATATTGGAATGGAAATCAAGGAATTTAATTTTGATGAACCTTTAAAATACACTTTTACTGTACCTAAATTAGGCAGACGTAAATAATAAAGTGAAAATCGAATCCTATGATTAAAAAATGCGCTATACTTATTTGCATATTTTTTGTTTGTTTTTTCAACAATTCAATGGCACAAAATGGTAATTCAAGAGATGAATTGCAAAGACAATCTCAGACATTACAAAAAGAATTAGATCAGTTAAATAATCTATTAGAACAGACTAAGAAGAATAAAAAAAGCTCATTGGCACAATTGGCATTGATCAGAAATAAAATCTCAAAAAGGGAATCTTTAATCAATGGGATTGCAAAACAAGTTAAAGGCTTAGATGCTGCAATTCAAAGCAATCAGCAGGATGTAAAGCGATTGAACAACGAGTTGGATACTTTAAAATATAGGTATGCAAAAAGTATTGTTTTTGCTTACCAAAGCAGGAGCGGGTATGAATACCTTAACTTTTTGTTTTCTGCGGGAAGCTTTAATGATGCAGTCAAAAGAATTACCTATCTAAAGAGTTATCGTCAGAATAGAGAAGCACAAGCATTGTCTATTGGTTTATCTGAGCAAAACTTACAATCTAAAATTACCATTCTAAGTGAAAACAAACAGGATAGGATGAAAACCTTATCTGCTCAAACTGTTCAGTTAAAAGTGTTGCAGGATGATAGAAAGGAGCAGGATAAAGTGGTAAAACAATTAAAAAATAAGGAGCAAGAAATTACTACGCAGGTAAGACAAAAAGAAGCACAAAGAAGAAAAATGCAAGCGGCAATAGCGGCGGTCATTAAAAGAGAAATGCAGGAAGCTGTAAAAAGAGAGAATGACCGTCTGGCTAAATTAAAAGCAGCCAATACTGCTAATAATAAAACGACAGCTGCTACTGAGGATAAGCCAAAAACAAGTCCTAATATAGGTAAAGTAGAAGGTGGTTTAAAAAGTACAACAAGCAATCGTCCTTATTCGGCACTTGAAACAACAGAAGAGGGTAGAGAGACTTCTATTTCTTTTGAAAATAACAAAGGTGGGCTACCTTGGCCAGTAGCCACAGGGATCGTCAATATTCATTTTGGTGTTGAAAGTATTCCAGGTACAAAATTAGATCGTAAAAGTGACGGCATCGAAGTAGCAGTTCCTAAAGGCACTGCTGTTAAAAGTGTCGCCAATGGAACTGTTGTATATGTAGGGGATGTCAATGGAGACAAAACAGTATTAATCAAACATGGTAAATATTTTACAGCATTTTCATGCCTTAGCAGTGCATCTGTAACTAATGGACAAGAAGTTAGAGCAGGCACCGTCATTGGCAGGTCCGGCATCAATCTAGACGGAGAAGGGGCTGTTTTATTCTCCATTTGTAATGAAAAAGCAGTATATTATGATCCTGAAAATTGGCTAAAAGCTAGAAGGTAGTAGCCCATTGTAGGATTTTAAAATCGTCATCATGCCAAAATGCATTTTAGCCCTAGACCAAGGAACAACAAGTAGCCGTGCTATTTTATTTGACCAAGAAGGGCTCATCCTATCCACTGCACAAAAAGAGTTTACACAAATTTTTCCTTCACCAGGTTGGGTGGAGCATGATCCAATGGAAATCTGGAGTACGCAAATTGGCGTTGCTTCGGAAGTGATATCAAAACATGGCATCGACAAGTTTGACATTGCAGCCATTGGCATCACCAATCAAAGAGAAACAACTGTTATTTGGAATAGGTCAACAGGGATGCCAATTTACAATGCAATTGTTTGGCAAGATAGAAGGACTGCGGATTTTTGTGACCAATTAAAATTAGAGGGCAAGCAAGGAATGATTCAAGAAAAAACAGGCTTAATCATTGATGCCTATTTTTCTGCTTCCAAAATAAGATGGATTTTAGATCATGTGGATGGCGCAAGAGCACAGGCCGAAAAGGGAGCACTTTGTTTTGGTACGATTGATAGTTGGTTGGTTTGGAAATTGACCAATGGTGCGCAACATATCACCGATGCGACCAATGCATCAAGGACGATGCTATTTAATATTCATGAATTAAAGTGGGATACGACCTTATTGGAATTGTTTAATATCCCAATCTCCATTTTACCTGAAGTAAAAAGTAGTAGTGAGGTATATGGCTACACAGATTTATTGGTAACCAATCAACAAATTCCAATTGCAGGTATTGCTGGAGACCAACAAGCGGCATTGTTTGGACAAATTTGTATTCAACCTGGCATGGTTAAAAATACCTACGGCACTGGATGCTTTATGTTAATGCATACTGGAGAAAAAGCAGTGGTATCAAAAAATAATTTATTAACGACCATTGCATTACAACGTAACGGTAAAACTTTTTATGCATTGGAGGGCAGTGTGTTTATTGGAGGCGCTGTGGTGCAGTGGCTAAGAGATGGACTCCATCTTATTCGTGATTCTGAAGAAGTAGAAAGCTTGGCTGCACAAGTCGCTCACACCGATGGCGTGTATATGGTCCCTGCATTTGCTGGTTTAGGTGCACCCTATTGGAATCAGCATGCAAAAGGCACAATTACTGGGATCACAAGAGGCACCAATGCTGCACATATTGCCCGAGCAGCATTAGAAAGTATCGCTTATCAATCATACGACTTATTAAAGGCAATGGAATCGGATGCACAAATTCCAATTGCAGAATTAAGAGTGGATGGAGGTGCTACAAAAAATAATTTATTGATGCAGTTTCAATCTAATATTTTAAATACAAAAGTGATTCGACCAACGATCATTGAAACCACTGCATTGGGTGCGGCTTATCTAGCTGGTTTGGCAGTTGGTTTTTGGAAAGACGAATCTGAACTTGCAGCAAAATGGAAGGTAGATCAAGTTTTCAATCCTAACTTAGCGCAAGCAGATGTAGAAAAAGGCATCGAAGGATGGAAAAAAGCAATTCAAATGACCAATATATAAATCTCTAAAAAATAATTTTATGACTCCATTTTTAGCCGAATTCTTAGGCACTTCCATTATGATGATCATTGGAAACGGTGTGGTAGCAAATGTGGTATTACCAAAAACCAAAGGCAATAACGGTGGATTGATTTCTATTGTGTTGGGATGGACCATCGCTGTTTTTGTAGGCGTGTATATTTCTAATAGTGCTAGTGGGGCGCACTTAAATCCAGCTGTTACCATAGCTTTTGCAAGCGCAGGAAAATTTAGTTGGGCCTTAGTGCCTTCGTATTTATTGGCACAATTATTAGGTAGTATGTTGGGTGCATTTGTGGTATGGATGGTCTATAAAGATCATTTTGATGCATGTGAACATGCAGGGGATCAATTGGCTTGTTTTTCGACAGGTCCATCCATACGTAGATTGCCACAAAATTTCATCGTTGAAACGATTGCTAGCTTTATTTTCATATTAGGAATTTTTTATATTAAACCAGCTGGTGTCGAATTAGGTACTTTTTCGGCCCTTCCAGTTGCACTTTTGGTGGCAGGAATTGGCTTTGGAATTGGAGGACCAACCGGTTGGGCCATCAATCCAGCTAGAGACTTAGGGCCTAGAATCATGCATTTTGTGCTTCCAATGAAGGGGAAAGGGCCAAGTGATTGGGCTTATGCTGCCATTCCAGTATTTGGGCCAATTGTAGGGGGAATTTTAGCTGCAATTATCTATGTACAATTTTTGCAATAAACTTGCAAATCACTACCTTTGCAGCCGAAATGGAGTATATCCATTTTCGCCTCGTAAAAGGGGGTTGTAAAAACAAATAACTATATGGCAACAACAGGTAAAATCAAACAAATTATTGGTGCGGTTGTAGACGTACATTTTTCAACAAAAAGTGTATTACCAGAAATATACAATGCCCTTGAAATCACACGTCCTAACGGTGAAAAATTAGTATTAGAAGTTCAACAACACTTAGGTGAAGATAGCGTTCGTGCAATTGCAATGGACGGTACTGAAGGCTTAGTGAGAGGGATGGAAGTGGTAGATACCGGTAAAGGAATTTTAATGCCAGTAGGTGAAGGTATCAATGGTCGCTTGTTCAATGTAACAGGAGATGCGATTGATGGTTTGCCACAAGTTAATAAATCAAATGGTCGTCCTATTCACGCAACACCTCCAAAGTTCGAAGACTTAAGTACTGCAACAGAAGTGTTGTTTACTGGTATTAAAGTGATCGACTTGATTGAGCCATACGCAAAGGGTGGTAAGATTGGATTGTTTGGTGGTGCGGGTGTAGGTAAAACAGTATTGATTCAAGAATTGATTAACAATATCGCAAAAGGACACGGAGGTTTATCTGTATTTGCGGGTGTGGGAGAAAGAACACGTGAAGGAAATGATTTATTGCGTGAGATGATTGAAGCAGGTATCATGAAATATGGTGATGCTTTCAAACATAGCATGGAAGAAGGTGGATGGGATTTAAGCAAAGTGAATTTAGAAGAATTAAAAGAATCAAAAGCAACATTCGTTTTTGGTCAAATGAACGAACCTCCAGGTGCACGTGCGCGTGTGGCTTTGAGTGGTTTGACAATTGCAGAATATTTCCGTGATGGAGATGGAACAGGAAAAGGAAAGGATATCTTATTCTTCGTAGACAATATCTTCCGTTTTACGCAAGCAGGTTCAGAGGTATCGGCTTTATTAGGTCGTATGCCATCTGCGGTAGGATACCAACCAACATTGGCTACAGAGATGGGATTGATGCAAGAGCGTATTACTTCAACTAAGAATGGTTCAATTACTTCGGTTCAAGCGGTGTATGTTCCTGCGGATGACTTAACAGATCCGGCTCCTGCAACCACTTTCGCACACTTAGATGCGACAACTGTATTGTCTCGTAAAATTGCCGATTTAGGTATTTATCCTGCGGTAGATCCTTTGGATTCTACTTCAAGAATTTTAACGAAAGCAATTGTTGGTGACGCGCATTATGATACAGCACAGAAAGTTAAAATGATTTTACAACGTTATAAGGAATTACAAGATATCATTGCCATCTTAGGTATGGATGAATTAAGTGATGAAGATAAATTAGTGGTATCACGCGCACGTCGTGTTCAACGTTTCTTATCTCAACCTTTCCACGTGGCAGAGCAGTTCACAGGTTTGAAAGGTGTATTCGTTTCAATCGACGATACCATTAGAGGTTTCAATGCAATTATGGATGGTCAAGTAGACGAGTATCCAGAAGCAGCATTCAACTTAGTGGGTACCTTAGAAGATGCGATTGAGAAAGGTAAGAAAATGATTGCTCAAGCATAATCAATTAAAATTCCATTCATGTTATTAGAAATATTAACACCAGAGAAGAAGTTATTTAGTGGAAATGTACAAGGAGTGCAATTACCTGGTGTAGATGGTTTATTTGAGATCTTAGACAAGCATGCCCCATTAGTGAGTGCATTAGGAATTGGCAATGTAAAAGTCTTGCAAAAAGGCGCTGCAGCTGAAACCTATGCCATACAAGGCGGATTTGTAGAAGTCATTGGTAACAAAGCCACCGTGTTAGTAGAAGGCGTTTTATAAATGGCCCCACAATAACAAAAAATTATCAACTATCTGAATCCCGCTCGACCTATCGAGCGGGATTTTTTTATATATTCACGTAGGCAAATTTTGCAAGATTGTACCAGTTAGATTATGAAAAAAACGTTTCCTTTTTTATTTACATTAATTGGATTGTCCATCCTAGGGATTTTGTTTATTCAAATCACTTGGCTACAAGGTTTATTTTTATTGCAAAAAAATCAATTGATTGAAAAAATAAATCAAGCAGGTGTCGTCGTTTCTGCTGATTTAGGAAAAAAATTAAATGGTGGTTTGGCGTTTCATTTTCCTAAAAAAGCGCTAAGTCTTTCTGGAACAGGGCATTCACATAGTTTCGAAGAAGCTACTTTATCGGATATGTATAGTACTCAAGATTTAGATAAAAAATTGAGAGTCGCATTGGGAAAATATGGGTTGCAAGAATTGTCCTACGAGTTTGCTTTACAAGACAAAAACGGCAATATAGAAATAAAAAGTAAACAATTTGAAGATGTATTTTTGGACGAATTAAACACGGTACAAACAAGGGTATCTATTATTCCTCAAGAGATATTAGAAACGACTGGTCCTTTTGAAACATTGATTATTATTGTTCCTAATGTAAATACCTATTTATTTAAAACCTTACAGTGGGTTGTCTTTGGAGCTGGTTTATTTATTCTCATTGTATTAGCTGCATTTATCATCACCATTAGGTCATTGATCAAACAAAGAAAACTAAGTGAAATCAAAAGTGATTTCATCAACAATATGACCCATGAGCTCAAGACGCCATTGGCAACTATTTCCCTTGCTGTGGATGCACTTAAATCCACTAAAGTACAATCGGATGCGGCATCTGTAGAGTATTTTAGTTCCATCATCAAAGAGGAAAATATACGCATGAATAAGCATGTAGAAACTATTTTACAAGCTGCTCAGTTAGAGAAAAAAGAAAATGAGATCAACAGACAATTAGTCAATATGGATGACCTCATTCAAGGGGTCATTGAAAGTTTTAAATTACAATTAGAAGGAAAGCCTTCTACGGTGCACACTCAATTTGAAGCGATGCCTTCTGAAATCTGGATTGACGAAGAATATTTTTTACATGTCTTATCTAATTTAATGGATAACGCAATTAAATACGCCAAGTCCGAAATTGATATTACCATTAGAACAAAAACCGTATTCAATAAAATGGTCATTACGATAGAGGATAAAGGCATTGGAATGGGTCCTGACACGGTGAAACATATTTTTGAAAAGTTCTATCGTGCGCATGCAGGGAATATCCACAACGTAAAAGGATTTGGTTTGGGTATGAGTTATGTAAAATGGGTGATAGACATGCACAAAGGCACCATACAAGTATCAAGTGAGCTAGACAAAGGCACTAAGGTCGAAATTAGCCTACCGATGATTCAACCAAAATAAACATCCGTCACCATAACTTAGGAATCGATACTGATTTGCTAATGCATGCTGATAGACTGATTTCCATTGGTCTCCAGCAATGGCAGCGATGATTAATAAGAGTGTAGACTTAGGTTGGTGAAAATTAGTAATCAATCCTTTACAAATTTTAAATTGATATCCAGGCTTGACCATCAATTGGGTTGTAGCAAATAAGGTGTTTAATTTTTGCTGGATCATCCATTCTTTTAAAAATTGCATCGCTTCCTGCACAGTCATATCCTGCGAATCTAAAGTATAGGCATCCCATTGAAGCAGGTTTAATTCGTTGGTATCTATTTTGGGATGCTGCTTTATTTTAATTGCCAACCAATACAAAGATTCCAAAGTTCTAAGTGAGGTCGTTCCAACTGCAATGATCTTATTAGATGAAGTGGCTAAGTATTCAATAGTTTGTATGTCTACGTCAATAAATTCTGCATGCATTAAATGGTCCTGAAAGTCGTCTACTTTAACTGGCATAAATGTACCTGCCCCAACATGCAATGTGATAAATTTGTTTTCAATACCTTTTGCAGACAATGCTTTAAACACAGGTGCATCAAAGTGTAAGCCAGCGGTAGGCGCCGCCACAGAGCCTTCTGTAGTTGCATAGGTTGTTTGATAGCGATCCTTATCCGTTTCATTGGCTGCTCTTTGAATATAAGGAGGCAAAGGAATTTGACCAACGAGTGCAATGATTTCAGAAAAAACAATGGTAGGATGATCCCAAGAAAATTCAATCACAAAATGTCCATCTTCTTGAGCTATTTTTTTCGCAGACAAAAGGATGCTGATATGATCATAAAATAGTTCCTTCTGTAAAAATTCCGATTTCCATTTTTTTGCACCACCTACTAAACATTTCCATTGAACTTTATGGGTGGCTTGCATTGCTAATTGCACTGGCGTAAACGCAGCAGTGGGCTCTAAGCAAAAAATTTCTATTTTATTTTGTCTGCTATTTGTAGATGAATTAGAATCGATCATCTTTTCAGCATCAAGGCCATTCGATTTATCAAATAAAATTCTTGCTGCAATGACCTTGCTATTGTTGAAAAATAAACTATGCCCTTTTGGAATGTAATCGGCGATATCCTTGTATTGTCCTTCGGCTATAATGGCTTGGTCCCAAACCAAGAGTTTGCTATCTGATCTATTCGCCGCTGGGGTATAGGCAATGCGCTCATTCGGTAAATCGTAATCAAAATCAGCCATTTTCATGGCGTAAAAATAGCTAAACCCATTCAAATGCCATGATTTAGGTGGATTCACAGCTTATAAACCCCAAAAAATGGGTTATCCACAGCTCTTAACACCCCAAATTCGGGACAATTGGGTAAAATAGCCTGAAAGCTAGTCACAGTAAGCATATTAGCTTGGTTTATTTCTTGTGGAAAACTAGAAGGGTCCATTTGGCCTATAAAAGTGGTAAAAAGTGTTATTTTGTGTTAACAAGTGGTAAAACACAGATCAAATTATTAACAAATGACAGGTTTTCACGGAGAATATCAATCAACTATCGACGCAAAAGGGCGTTTCCTAGTTCCAGGCAGCTTGAAAAAGCAACTGGCAGAAGGAGATACGCGCTTTATTGTAAGTAGAGGATTTGAAAAGTGTTTGACACTTTATCCGCTAAAAAGCTGGCAAGCGATTTTGGACAGAATTAGCCAATTGAATGAATTTGATCCCAAAGTGAGACAATTCCGTCGTCAGTTCTTGGGTGGTGCAACCGAAGTCGAGTTGGATGGTGCAGGCCGTTTATTGTTGCCTCCAACTTTAAGAGAGTTTGCATTACCTGGAAAAGAAATTGTATTAGCGGCAGCATTGGATCGTTTTGAAATTTGGGATGCAAGTACTTATAAACAGCTCTTTGAGGATTTCTCTGCAGATGCATTTAGCAATCTAGCGCAGGAAGTAATGGCAGGTATTAAAAATCAAGATTAAGGAAGATGACCAACCCTACATCCAACTTAAACACAGATTACCATATACCTGTTTTATTTCAAGAAACCATTGCGCATCTAAATATTATACCAGACGGTATTTATGTAGATGCCACATTTGGTGGAGGAGGACATAGTAGAGGCATTTTATCAAAGTTGGGTCCGAAAGGAAAACTCATTGCTTTTGATCAAGATGCGGATGCTAAAAAGAACCTACCAAATGATGATCGAATTGTTTTTATACCTGAAAATTTTAGGTACATACAACGATTCCTTCGCTTGAATAAAATTGATAAAGTCAATGGCGTTTTAGCCGACTTAGGCGTAAGTAGCCATCAATTTGATGAAGGTTCAAGAGGTTTCTCTATTCGATTTGACGGTCCCTTTGATATGAGAATGGATCAACGTCAAACAAGAACAGCAGCGCAAATTATAGAAAGCTATACAGAAGCAGCACTACATAAAATGTTTGAGCAATATGGTGAAGTCACCAACGCTA
>JBILAW010000084.1:0-7670 GCA_044354025.1 Sediminibacterium sp. | reverse complement strand
GCTTTGTAAAGTTGCAACTAAGTCAGCAGCCTTAACAGCAGCAACTAAAGTTGTGTGGTCTTTTGATCCTACAGCAACGTCTACAATTGTTTTTTGAGCATTTACTGTGATTGTGCTAGCAACAGTTACAAAAGCTGCTAGTAATAAGTTTTTGATTTTCATAATATTGATTTTAAAGTATAACATTCAATCTTCTTAATTGTTTAGCCTTTGCTGTTATTTAATGATAACATTTAGTTAGTGCATTGAGAATCAATAGGCTAATACCTAAATTATTTATAGTGTATTCTTCAAGTAATTTTTATAGGTAACCATCAATTTATTATTTGTATATTTATTTAAGCAAGCAATTCAATATAAGTCTATCTGGTATTGGGTTGACAGTATTGTTTAATCATTCTGTACTATTAACAAATATCTATGAACAATTTTTTACAAATAGCGAGTACCAAATTTGACTCCTACTTTAATGCTAAAGTTGTCAGAAAAATTGAGTTGCTTCTTTTAAGAGCAGCAGTTTTTTCATTTATACTCCACCTAGCAATCATTTATTTGGGAAATAATTTTAATTATTTTCAAAATTTTCAACATAGTTATTTAAAGGCCATCTACACCCCTTTTAGTTTCATCCTTTTTTATGAAGTTTTCTTACTCATCATCATCATTCCAAATTCCATATCAGAATTTATTGGGAAGCAATTTGAGGTCATTACACTCATTACATTGAGGAGCTTTTTTCATGATATTGCTGACTTTAACACAAGCGAAGCCATCCATTTTCAAAACCCTGCATTTTTAAGTTTAGTGTACGATCTAGTGGCTTCCATTTTTATGTTAGGCCTGACAATTGTATATTATAAAATTTATAACAGTAGTAATAATAAGGAGGTCATTAGAGAGTTAAATCAGTTTATCAATATCAAGAAGGTTGTTTCATTGAGTATGATATTAGTCTTATTGGTATTAAGTGTTACTAGTTTATTTAACTGGTCTTTAGATATGCTTGAAGCCTTAAGGGTTAATGATAATTATCCTAATCCAAATACAGTTTTTTATGAAGACTTTTTCTCTATCATGATATTTGTGGATGTATTATTGCTTATTATTTCATTTACTTTCCATTCCTCTTTTTTCATCATTTTTAGAAATGCAAGTTTTATTATCACAACTATTTTACTAAGAATGTCTTTAACGATTGAAAAGCCTATGAATTATATCATTATTTTAATTGGCTTTTTATTTGCAATTGCCTCCTTCTTCTTATACAGATTTAGGTATATCCACCATAAAAGAGATAAATAAAGTCAAATTGCCCGCTTTATATTCATTCAACAATCAGCTTGAATTTTTGTTATATTTATCATTAAACGAAACTACATGACATTTCAAGAACAATTGGGCCACTTAATTATAGAAAAGCAGGCAATACCTGAAGCATTTGCATTGCCAGAATTGATCGATCAAAGGACCTATCTATCTGACGGTGAGTTAGTTACATGGAATGGCCCAACCCACGAAGTGTTTTCACCAATTTGTATGCACACCCCAGATGGTGTACAACGTATTAAGATAGGCTCCTATCCTGTATGTACCGAGAAGGAAGCGATGATTGCCTTGGACGCTGCTTGTAAAGCCTATAATGACGGTAGAGGCGAATGGCCAACCATGTCGGTTGCTCAAAGAATTAAATGTGTCGAAAATTTTGTGATAAAAATGTTAGCGCAAAAAGAGATTGTGGTGAAGTTGATCATGTGGGAAATTGGAAAAACATACGCAGACTCTGAAAAAGAATTTGACAGAACAGTAGAATATATTTATGCAACCATCGAAGCATTAAAGGATGTGGATAGAGACTCCTCTAGATTCACGATTGAACAAGGGATTGTTGCGCAAATAAGAAGATCGCCATTAGGGGTTGTATTGTGTATGGGTCCATTCAATTATCCATTAAATGAAACCTTCACTACATTGATTCCTGCAATCATCATGGGTAATACTTTATTATTTAAGGCGCCAAAACACGGTACGCTATTGCATTACCCAATGTTAGAAGCATTTAAATCTTGTTTTCCTAAAGGTGTGGTGAATACAATTTATGGAAGAGGCAACGTGATTATTCCACCATTGATGGAGTCGGGTAAAATCAATGTATTGACACTGATTGGATCAAGTAAAGTGGCGAATCAATTAAAAAAATTACATCCAAAAGTAAATCGTCTAAGAGCTATTTTAGGATTGGACGCTAAAAACGCAGCAATTATTACGAAGGATGCAGATATTAAATTAGCTGTTCAAGAAACAGTCTTAGGATCGCTTTCATTCAATGGGCAAAGATGTACAGCACTTAAAACAATTTTTGTGCATCAATCCATCGCTAAAGAATTCATTGAATTGTTAAAAGAGCAGGTTGCGAAATTACAATTTGGATTGCCTTGGGAAAAAGGTGTGACTTTAACGCCACTTCCAGAGCCAGGTAAACCAGCTTATTTAAATGATTTGATAGAGGATGCAAAACTACATGGCGCAGCTGTGATGAATGAAAACGGTGGAACCATCAAAGAGACTTTCTTTTACCCAGCTATTTTGTTTCCAGTGAACCACAAGATGAAAGTATATGTGGAAGAACAGTTTGGTCCAATCATTCCAGTCATTCCTTTTGAAGACATTGAAGAGCCTATCCAATATATTATTGATTCAACACATGGTCAGCAGGTTAGTTTGTTCTCAAAAAATCAATCTGAGTTGGCAAGTTTAATTGACCCATTAGTGAATCAAGTAAGCAGGGTCAATATCAATTGTCAATGTCAAAGAGGTCCAGATAGTTTTCCGTTTACAGGACGTAAGGATAGTGCAGAAGGTACTTTGTCTGTAGTAGACGCATTAAGATCTTTTTCCATCAGGTCTTTAGTGGCTGCAAAATTAACCGAGGAGAACAAGCATATCATCAATGATATCGTCTCTTCTCATCATTCTAATTTCTTAAGCACTAAGTTTATATTTTAAGTCAAGTTGATTGAATAAAAAAAGCATGCTATTGAATAAATAGCATGCTTTTTTTATGATAAAGAATATTAATTATAATTCATAGACCCTAAGGCTGTTTCCAGTGAGGGTCGTTTTATATTGTTTCAATGCTGAAGCAGCTGGACCGTTGACTACTGCTCCTGTTGAACTAAATAGGGAACCGTGACCAGGAGGGCTAGGACAAACAAAACGATTATTACTTGCTTGATAATCTAATGTTACTTGTTGGTGGGTGCAAAGAGAGCTCACTGCTAAAAATTCATTTGGATTGGTATTCGTTCTAGCAATGATGATATTAGTTGTTTTATCAACGTAGAATCCTCCAGCAGTGTTTAAACTAGTATAAGGATTGTTTGTAATATTGATGGTAAAATCAACTTTACTAGCTGGGTTAGGATTCGTAGTCCCAGTTGGTTTAGCTGGAGCAGGGCCATCCGATTTAGAACAAGATTGCATGCAACCAAAAATTAGTATTGAAGCAGCACTTAGGCCAACTTTTTCAATGAAATCTTTTCTTTCCATTATAATAAATTTTTATGATAAATAAAATTAAACCTACATAATAACAATGGTTAAAGTACTTTTGTTGTAGAAATTAATAGATAGTTAACCAAAAAATATCTCCACATGCATAACTATTTGAATTATAGACCTTTGAAAAAGTTATTTTTTTTACTCATCTTTGTTGGTGCTCTAAATACGGTCCAAGGACAAACTGATTCACTATTGCAGACGCTTTTAGTGGATGAAAAAATTGATAGTCAGTTGATTGCTCCCAAAAAAATGCTATTTACCCAACAATTGATTTGGGGCAATAACGGCATTTTAAAAAATAGGTATGGTAGTACCCAGGATTTAGTTGAAAGAAGAAAGATTGATTTAAGGATAAGAAGAAAGATGTTACAACTGCATCAAATTGGTGGCTTTGTTACCCTGGGAGGCATGGTTGCACAAGGCATTATTGGAAGTCAGCTATACAACGGTTCGTATCAACTAAAGGAAACACATGAGAAACTAGGTACCGCAATCAATTTATCCTATGGGTTCACGGCCATCAATGGTTTATTCACCCCACCTTCCACTTTCAAAAGAGATAAAAAATTAACTTCTATTAGATTGCATAAGTGGTTGGCCATTGCACATATGTCTGGCATGATTGCAACCAATATTCTAGGGACTCAAATTGAAAATAACTATGCCCTTAAACCTTATCATCGAGCAGCAGCTTATACCAGTTTCATTAGTTTAGCAGCAGCTATGGTGGTCATTAAATTTTAAATGATGTTATTACATGTAATACTTTCCTTCATTGTATCTGTATTCTTTCAAAATCCAAGTTTTGAAACAACTGCATCTTCGGTTACTTATTCGATGCGACATAAATTACATAGTTGGGAGGGGGTAAGTAAGGATTTAAAAGTGGCCACTAAGTGGAATGAACAAAAAAATGAAATTGAACAAATTTCAATTGTAGTGAATGTAGCGACATTTAACAGTGGCTTGTCTAGTAGAGATAGCCATATGATGGAAGTATTAGATGGCTTAACTTATCCAAGAATTATATTTAGTAGTAGCAATGTGCAGTATACCCCAGACGGCATACTTGTAAAAGGTAAATTACAATTTCATGGAGTAGAGAAAATGATTGAGACCAAGGTAAAACTAGAAAAGAATAATCGTAGATGGGTATTTACGGGAAGTCTGCCTGTTTTATTAGAAGACTATAAAGTAGAAAGACCAGGATTATTATTTGTAAAAGTAGACAACTTAGTAAAAATAGATTTTCAGGTAGCGTATAATAATTAATTCAATACTTTATCTGCACAACAGCTACTGGCAAATGAATCTGGCTTTGCTTTAAATGCAAAACCCATTCCCATAATGTATCCCATTGCATCTTTTAAGGCCTCATTACTTTTAAATTGGCTATTGGTATTGATATCGGCATGTACTTCCATTTCCACATCATGTTCAATGAATAAATCACAAAGAGAATAGGCAATTTCCACACTCTTTGAAACTTCAAGTAGCATTCTTTCTTTTATGTGAAGTGTTTGATTTGTTTTCTCATTATGAATAAACATGAATCCACCATTTTTTTCTCTTAAAAAAACGATGACCGTAGCAAATTCTGTTACAGATTGTTTTACCTGACTATCAGTGCCTATATACACTTTGAGTTTAACATTTTTTGCAGTTTCTTCCTCGATACATTTTTTTACATGCTCAGCTATTGGTATCGAAATTGTTTCGCCGTTAAATTTACGCCAAACCATATGCATCGTTTTAGTACTTACAATTTAGGACATTTATACTTACAGCCTTATTAAGATAATAATAAGTTTTACATTATTTATGCACCTCGCCTATTTTTTTATTATGATCGTGAAATCACCTCAAATGTATTGTGACGTGCCGAGTTAAAACGCTATACATCTAAGGATCCTATTTTTAGATACGAGGGAACTAGCACTAATCAAACATCGGTTACTAAGGCCTTGATAGTGAAGTTTTAGTAGTTTTTTAAAGCTAATTACTCTAATAAAAAAAGGGTCTATGCATTTCAACGCATAGACCCTTTTTAAACTAGGTCTTTAGGTTGTCAGTAACTAAATTATAATTTAGTTGTTTTATAAATCTTAATTGTTCCATCACCTTCGTTACTGGTTACAATCAAACTTTGATTAATTGGACTTTTTGATGCAGGTATGAATAAAAGACCTTCTGGCGCGTCACCTGTTTTATACATTTTAATAAACACTGGTGCAGTTGGAATAGTAATATCATAAATGGCAAATGCATCAGCTCTTTCTAATCCAATAATAGCAATGTTTTTACCACCAACTCTTCCTATGCATATTGATTCTGGCTCAACCGACTTGTCATCACTTCTGCCATCATCATAAATTGCTAATTCCTTTGCTTTAATATCTAGTTCGTTTTTGCTATCAAATACTTGGCTACCTGTGGAGGCATTCCAAACACTAAAAGATCTAGAACCTAAGGAGTATAAGGCATCAAAATCACCATCCCCATCTGTATCACCTAATGTAGTTGTAATATTCAATCTACCTAATACTGCATCTGTTTTAAGTGTTGTCGCAGTTGGGAAGTTTGTTGCATCTAAACTTACATCTTTTACTCTTTTCATTTCTGTAAATGCCGTATATTCTCTAGAATCACCTTCGTTTGCAGTAAATAAATACGGTGTTCCATTGTAATTGAAATAGGCAATCGCATCAGGCATATAGATACCAAATAATTTTGCAACTGGTCCGAATTCAATTTTACTATCTTTATCGCTTACATCAATTGCATTTGCTGCTAATGAGTAGTCTTTAAATCCAAGTGGCGTAATTTTTTTAATGGTTGCAGTTACTAAATCAATTTCAGCAATTGCATTGTTTTCCTGAAGCGTAACATAAGCAGTTTTTGAATCATCAGAAACAGTTACATATTCAGGTTCAATATCTTTAACGAAATTTTTACCAGGTCCAAAAATTCTAAATCCCTTAGAAGCTAAACTAGCTAATTGGCTTTCGAAAGATGCAAAATTTAAAGTAGTTACTGAATAATCAGCTACTTTAATAATTGAAACGCTTCCTTCTGGGTCATTCAGGTAATCATTACTTGGCTCACCTTCATTTGCAGATATAATATAATTACCATCTGGACTAAAAGTAACCATATCTGGAAGTGCACCTACATTGATTGACTTAATTTCTGCATAGGTCGAGGTATTAAAAACAACAATTTTACCTGCAGCCTGCTTATTGGTAGATTCAATTGCTGCTGCTAATTTACCATTACTCACTGCAACGCTATTTACATAGCCACCATAAGGAAGCATGCTAATAGATTTTATTACTTTAACTAGCGCAGGATTGCTCATGTCTAACACGTCAATTTTATTTTCAGTGCTGTTATTTACTGCAAACAGTCTATCTGTTTCTGGATCAAAAGCAGTAATTTCTGCCGCACCAGAGCCGCCTAAGCTGATAGATGCTATTTCTGTATAGCCACTTAGATCCTCATTCTGCGTGTTTTCTAATGGTGTAGCAATATCTTCTTTACGGCAAGAAAAGATAGTGACTGTAATCAATAATAGATAAAGGAATTTAAGTTGCTTCATATTTAAAATTTTAAATCCAAAATTAGAAGCTACTTGTTACCAATACGTTAACTCATTATTATTTTAAAGTTAACAAGGTGATTATGGCCATAAAAAAGGGTCTATGCATTTGACCGCATAAACCCTTGATAATAAGATCTTTTAACTGTGACTGGTATTCTATAAATTTTCTTTCTTAGTAATTAATCCCATCATTTGTTTCATGGTCTTATCCATCCCTTCTGGGCTACCATCTAAAAATATTACATTGCCCTTTCCATATTCTGCAAAGTTCTTAATGGCTTCGGTCCACATACTAAATAGGATGACATTGGTATCTAAATTCGCTTGTTTCATCTCCTCAGCTGCTTCTGTCATACCCTTAGCCACTTCTTGTCTGAATAGGGCAACACCTTGTCCTCTTAATTGAGCCGCTTCCTTCTCTGCTTGTGCAGATATTTTGATTGAGTTACCTTCCGCTTCGGCAGCTTTTGTTTTTGTAATTAATAAAGCCTGTCCTTCGTTTTCCGCAGCC
>JBILAW010000083.1:0-7681 GCA_044354025.1 Sediminibacterium sp. | reverse complement strand
GAAAGCTATACAGAAGCAGCACTACATAAAATGTTTGAGCAATATGGTGAAGTCACCAACGCTAAGACCCTAGCGAAACATATTGTCACACAAAGACGTCTATTAAAGTTATCTACCGTACAAGATTTTAAAACTTTAATTGCGCCAGTAGTAAAAGGGAATCCAAATAAATATTGGGCACAAGTGTTCCAGGCTATTCGAATGGAAGTGAATGAGGAGATGATTGTGTTGAATGAATTTTTAACACAATTACCAGAACTGATTCAAGAAGGAGGAAGAGCGGTGATTATTACGTTCCACTCTATTGAGGATCGCATGGTGAAAAACGCATTCAAAGTAGGACCTGATGAAGACGATGTGACCAATCCGTTTCTTTCCATTAAGAAAGAAGTGCTTTGGAAGATCATAACAAAAAAACCTGTTGTGGCTTCTGAAAAAGAGATGAAAGAAAACAATCGAAGCAGAAGCGCAAAATTGCGCGCTGCCGAAAGAGTATAAACCGTATGTCCGTACCCGTAAAAAACAATTCTAAGTCTGCTATCATTAGCATGCTTAACTACGAATGGATTGTCATGAACATTAGTTACTTTTTGTTCTTGGCATTACTAGCGATACTTTATATCGCTAATGGACACTTGACGGATAAGTCAATCCGTAAAATTAATACTACTAAGAAGGAAATCAAGCAACTGCAATTTGAGTATAAAACGCTTAAGGCAGATTTAATGCTTAAGAGTGAAGCAATCAATATTGAAAAGGCAATGGCGCCTTATGGCTTACAAATAGCTAAGGATATGTCTATACGCATCCCATTGGAAAAACGTTTTGATTTATCTAACGAAAAAAATAAAGCCAACTAATGGATGTAAAACGCGACATACTTTGGAGAGTTTACTTAAGCTATATTTTAGTCGTAGTTGTTTGTCTTTGTATTTTAGGCAAGGCATTTTACATTCAACAAGTTCAAGGTGCTTACTGGAGAGGCTTAAGTGATAGCTTACACCAACGCATTATTGAAATTCCTGCAGACAGAGGTACAATTTATAGTGAAGATGGACAGATGCTGAGTACCAATGTACCTCAATTTGATATTTATATAGATTTTAGAGTGGAGCCATTGCATGAAAAATCTGGTAAATCATTCAGAGAAAATATTGATTCACTGAGCATTGCTTTAGCTGATTTATTTAAGGATCAATCTGCAAGTGTCTATAAAGATGGACTCACAAAAGCTTTTGAGGCTAGAGAAGCAAATTATGAATTAAGAAAAAAAGTAGGCTATAAGCAGTATTTGCAAATGGCTAAATTTCCATTATTCCGTTTAGGAAGGTATAAGAGTGGTTTTATTGCGCAAGAAAGAAATATTCGTTTGAATCCTTATCAAAATATGGGATATAGAACCATAGGATTAGCGAGAGATCAAAATAAAGTGGGCTTAGAATTGTCCTATGATACAGTATTGAATGGTCGTAATGGAAAGCAGTTGGTTCGAGCGATTGCAGGTGGTGTAACCGTTCCAGTGCAAGAAGGAGAATTTGAAATTGAGCCTGAAACAGGAAAAGATATTGTAAGTACACTAGATGTATATATCCAAGAAGTAACGACCAATGCCTTAATGAAGATGATGATTGGCAATGAAGCGCAACATGGTGTAGCGATGGTGATGGAAGTAAAAACAGGTAAGATTAAAGCGATTGCAAATTTAGGAAAGATAAGAGACGGCTATTATGCAGAGGATTTAAATTATGCGATCACGCCTTCTGAGCCAGGATCCACATTTAAGTTGGTGACATTAATGCAAGCCTTAGAAGATGGTAAAGTGACTTTAAATTCTTCTATCAATTTAGAAGGGGGTGTTTGGCAGGTAGCAGGCCGAACAGTGTATGATTCAGAAAAGCATGGAAAATTTCAAGCAACAGTGCTAGAAGCATTTGAAGAAAGTTCAAATGTAGGCATGGCTAAAATTGCAGTCAATAGTTATACCAATAATCCATCCGCTTATTTTAAACACCTTTCAAGATTAAGATTGGATTCCTTGTCAGGTATTGATTTAGTGGGAGAACGTCGTCCACAAATTACCCGACCTGGCGATGAATTATGGGGTCCAACCACTTTGCCTTGGATGGCATTTGGATACAATATTGCAATTGCGCCAATACAAACTTTGGCTGTGTACAATATGGTGGCGAACAATGGGGTGATGATGCGACCATATTTAGTGAATAGTATTCAAGAAGAAGGCAGGATCATTAAAACGATTGCTCCAAAAGTATACAATGCACAAGTGTATAGCCCTGCAACCATTAAAGCAGCACAAATTGCATTAGAAGGGGTTTGTATCAATGGAACTGGCAAAACTTTATTTAAAAATAGTCCATATAAAGTTGCAGGAAAAACTGGAACCGCTTTAGTTGCGAATGGCAATAAGGGTTATGCAGATAAGATTTACCAATCTTCATTTGCGGGCTATTTTCCGGCAGACAATCCTCAATACACGATTGTGGTGATTATAAAAAATAAGCCACATGCTTATCCATTTTATGGTGCATCGGTTGCGGGTCCTGTATTTAAAGAGATTTCAGACAGGTTGTATGTTACTTATATCCAAAATAAAATGGATAAAGCGCCAAGCTTCAATTTAAAAGATTCTCAATTATTCAACTATACGATTGCAAAAACATCCTTGCAAGCTATCGCTAAGCAATTGTCAATGCCTTATCAGGATTCAACACCGACCAATGCAGACTGGGCAAATGTTCAAGGTGCTGGCAGGGCTTTAAAAGCTGGACAACAGTTGCAAATGGCTTCTGATAGCACCATGCCAGATATCAGTGGCATGAAACTAAAAGATGCTTTATGGTTATGTGAGAAAAAAGGATTGATTGTGAAATGCAGTGGAAAGGGCAAAGTGATTCGTCAAAGTATTCTACAAGGACAATATATTCAAAGAGGTCAACAAATAACGATAGAACTGAATTAATTATATGACTACATCATTACAACATATTTTATTTGGCGTTGCTTTGAGAGAAGTCATAGGTTCGACGGATCAAGAGATTGTTGGCTTACAAATTGATTCTAGATTGGTGCAGCCTGGAACCGCTTTTGTTGCAATTAAAGGTGTTCAGGTAGATGGACATCAATTTATAGCGACTGCAATTGAAAAAGGTGCAACAGTAATTGTATGTGAGCAATTGCCAGCAGCAACAAAGTTAGGTATTACTTACATCGTCGTAGCCAATACACAGGAGGCGGTTGCCTTGATGGCACATCAATTTTATGGACAGCCATCTACTAAAATCAAATTAGTGGGTGTGACAGGGACCAATGGTAAAACGACGGTAGCCACTTTATTATTCAAGTTGTTTACCGAGATGGGGTATACCTGCGGATTGGTCAGTACGGTTCAAAATCAAATTGGGGATCGTATTATTCCAGCAACCCATACCACACCAGATGCCATTCGCTTAAATGCATTATTGGCAGAAATGGAAGCAGCAGGATGTTCACATGTCTTTATGGAATGCAGCAGTCATGCAATACACCAGCATCGTATTACTGGTTTACAATTTACAGGCGCCGCATTCACCAATATCACACATGACCATTTAGATTATCACGAAACATTCGAAGAATATGTGCGTGTTAAAAAAATATTTTTTGATCATTTAAATTCAACTGCTTTTGCAATTACCAATTTAGATGATTCAAACGGTGCAGTCATGTTGGCAAATACTAAAGCAAAAAAGTATAGTTATGCTTTACATGCACCTGCTACTTATAAAGGCAAGATTTTAGAAAATCAATTGACTGGATTGGTATTGAATGTAAACGAAGTAGAAGTGCATTGCAGATTGATAGGCACATTTAATGCTTATAATTTTTTAGCAGTTTACGGGGTGGCCATTCAATTGGGAGAAAATTTGGAGAAAGTGTTGACTGTATTGAGTGCATTAACGGGTGCAGAGGGCAGGTTTGATTATATCATTAGTGCTGAAAATACCATTGGTATTGTGGATTATGCGCATACCCCAGATGCCCTAGAAAATGTATTGGAAACAATTGTGAAATTGAAAAAAGGGGGAGAAACTGTGATTACTGTAGTGGGTTGTGGAGGAGATAGAGATAAAACCAAAAGACCTATCATGGCGCAGGTGGCTTGCGACTTAAGTGATAAAGTCATTTTCACTAGTGACAATCCTCGTTCCGAAGATCCAAATCAGATTATCAAGGATATGGAAACTGGATTAAGCAGTGCAGCAAAAAGAAAATATGTCAATATCGTAGATCGATACGAAGCGATTAAGGCAGCAGTTAGTTTTTCTAAACCAGGCGATATTATTTTGATTGCAGGGAAGGGTCATGAAAAATACCAAGATATTAAAGGGGTTAAATCGGATTTTGACGACAAACAAATTTTACAAAACATTTTCAACTCATTTGCTAAATAATTTGCTATGCTGTACCAATTATTTTCATGGTTAGACAAGTCCTTTGATATACCCGGCATTGGTATTTTTCAGTTTTTGACTTTTAGAATTGCCATGGCTATTTTATTGTCTTTATTCCTAGCGACTGTTTATGGTAAAAAAATGATTTTGTTTTTACAGAGAAAGCAAATTGGTGAAAGTGTTAGAGAGTTAGGATTGGCAGGTGAGCAACAAAAAAAGGGAACGCCTACAATGGGGGGCATCATTATTTTAATGAGTGTGTTGATACCAACCCTATTATTTGCCAACTTAGATAAGGTGTATATCCGATTGATGATCTTATGTACTGTTTGGCTTGGACTCATTGGATTTATAGATGATTACTTTAAAATTCGTGCAAGAAAAGACGCGCTAGAAAAGGGAGAGTCCTACAAAAAGAAGAACAGTGATGGATTGGCAGGTATTTCTAAAGTCATTGGTCAAGTTGGATTGGGGATTATTATTGGTGTGACATTGTATTTTAGCAATGCAGTTACAGTGGAGCGTGAAATCATTTCGACCAATGTTTCGGCAAGCTTAGCAAAAGGCGAGAAAATTGCAAAAGGTGCCGATGTGGTGATTAGAACCATTAACGGGGAAGAAAGACGTTTTGTAAAAGTAAAAACACCCATCACAACCATTCCGTTTGTCAAGAATCATGAGTTTAATTATAGTAAACTAATTAGCTGGATGGGTCCTGGTGCAGAAAAATATACTTGGATTGTCTATATCTTAGTTGTCACATTTATCATCACAGCAGTATCCAATGGAGCGAATATAACAGACGGCCTAGATGGTTTAGCTGCAGGCGTGAGCGCCATTATAGGAGCAGCTTTGGGTGTTTTTGTATACGTAAGTGGTAACTATGTTTTTGCAGATTATCTAAACGTAATGTACATTCCTAATTTAGGAGAGTTGTCCATTTTTGTGGGTGCATTTGTGGGTGCCTGCATTGGGTTTTTATGGTACAATGCTTATCCAGCACAAGTTTTTATGGGGGATACAGGAAGTTTGGCTTTAGGAGGTATCATTGCTTCATTGGCGATCATTGTTCGTAAGGAATTATTGATTCCAATTTTTTGCGGCGTGTTTTTAATAGAAAACTTAAGTGTCATCATTCAAGTAGGCTACTTTAAATACACAAAGAAAAAATACGGAGAAGGACGCCGTGTGTTTTTGATGAGTCCATTACATCATCATTATCAAAAGAAAGGGTTTCACGAAAGTAAAATTGCTGTTCGCTTTTGGATCATTACTATTTTATTAGTGATCACTTCTATCCTAACCTTAAAAACAAGATAAATTGACTACAAAGATTGTCATATTGGGTGCAGGAGAAAGCGGTGTAGGCGCTGCCTTGCTAGCAAAGCAAAAAGGATACAATGTATTTGTGTCTGATGCAAGTGCGATCAAGCCAATATTTCAATCAGAACTAGAAGCGAATGGGATTCCGTTTGAATCAGGCAGGCATGATATGGAAAGAATATTAGAAGCGGATGAAGTCATGAAAAGCCCAGGGATACCAGAGAAGAATGAATTGGTAAAACAAATACGTGCAAAAGGAATCCCTGTGATTAGTGAAATTGAATTTGGCTATAGATATAAAGGAGATAGTAAAATTGTGGCAATCACAGGAAGTAATGGTAAAACCACAACAACCTCTTTATTATACCATATCTGTAAAACGGCAGATCAAGATGTAGCGATTGTGGGCAATATTGGATTCTCTTTTGCAAGACAAATTGCGGTTGATCCAAAGAAATTATACGTGATTGAAGTAAGCTCATTTCAATTAGATGACATCAAAACCTTTAGACCAGATATTGCGATTCTATTAAATATTACGGAAGATCATTTAGATAGATACAATTATCAATTTGAATATTATATCAAAAGCAAGTTTAGAATTATTGAGAACCAAACCGAAAAAGACTGCTTTATTTATTGCATAGACGACGAAGTCGTTGTAAAACATCTAGAACTACTAACTACAAATACTAACCTACTACCATTTTCTATGAAACAAGAATTAAAAAAAGGAGGCTACATCAAGAATGAGCAAATGATGTTAAAAATCCAAGAAGAAAGAGTGACTATGAGTATTTATGATTTTGCTTTAAAAGGCAAGCATAATGCTTACAACACCATGGCTGCAAGCATTGCTGCATCCACTTTAGGTATCAGAAAGGAAAAAATCCGCGAGGCAGTAAGCAATTTCCATAATCTGGAACACAGAATGGAATTTGTTGCAACTGTAAAAGGCGTTGATTTTATCAATGACAGTAAAGCCACCAATGTCAATAGTACCTGGTATGCTTTAGAGAGCATGCAAAAGCCTACTATTTTGATTTTAGGAGGTATTGATAAAGGCAACGATTATGCATTAGTTGCAGATCTCGTGAAGGAAAAAGTAAAAGCAATTGTTTGTATGGGAACGGACAATTCAAAATTAATTGAATTCTTTAAGGGCAAGGTGGATCATTTTATTGAAGTTGATTCTGCTAAAAAAGCAGTGAATGCCTCCTTTAAATTAGCCGAAAAAGGGGATGTGGTATTATTAAGTCCCGCTTGCGCAAGTTTCGATTTATTTAAAAACTATGAAGATAGAGGGCAACAATTTAAAGAAAGCGTAAAAGAATTATAATCATGTTCAAAGAAACTACAGATAAGTTATTTTCTCAAATGCCTTCTATTGGAGGGATGAGAGAGCATCTAGATCAAAGAACTAGAGGGGATAAATATATCTGGGGTTTAGTCATCTTATTATCACTGATCTCTATATTGGTAGTATATAGTGCAACTGGTTCGTTGGCATATAAAATGTATCGTGGTAATACAAGTTTTTATTTATTTAAGCAAATTGTATTTACATTAATTGGTTTGTTAGTGGTGTTTGGATTGCATAGGGTTAATTACACTGTTTTTTCACGTGTAGCCACTATTTTATTTATATTATCTGTGCCTTTATTGATCTATACTTTATTTTTTGGCGCTAAAATTAATGAAGGTAGCAGGTGGATTAAATTACCCATCATTAATTTAACGATTCAAAGTAGTGATGTAGCAAAATTGGCTTTATTCATGTACTTATCAAAGGTGCTTAGTAAGAAGCAGGAAGTGATTAAGGATTTTAAGAAAGGATTTTTACCAGTGATTATCCCAGTATTCATTATATGTGGCTTAATCATGCCTGCAAATTTATCAAATGCATT
>JBILAW010000082.1:0-7829 GCA_044354025.1 Sediminibacterium sp. | reverse complement strand
TGATATTGCCCCAACCATCACTACCCTTTTAGGCATTCAGATGCCAAGCGGGTCAATTGGGAAGCCTATATTAGAAGTATTGAAATAGCTTTTTATCAGCCGTTTAAACAGCTATTTAATAGTCATTTAATAGATTTAACAGAATAATGAGTAAAATCATGGCAAAAGGGTCGTCCATTTTGAATGGATTGCGTAAATTGCACCTAGCATTTAAAGAACAATTAAAAATAACATCATGAAAAAATTAGCTACCGTATTATTTGCATCTGTATTATTATTAGCTGCAAACACCGCCTCTGCAAATTGTGGTAAGAAAGATTGCAAAGATTGTAAGAAAGAAACAAAAGCACATAAATGTGATAAGAAATGTATGAAAGATGGCAAATGTGCTGAAATGAAAAAAGAAACGCCAAAAGCAAAGACAAACTAAGAAAAATTTGTAAACCCCTCAAGGTTTCACTAAAAAGCCCGATAGTAATTAACTACCGGGCTTTTTTATATGTTTAATTTAGACAATAATACTAATGCTAGACGAGCTTTCGAGCACTGCGCAGAGCGAGGAGAGAATTTGTATTATTTCTAAATTTATTTCTTAATTATTTAGCCAATTTCTTTTGCCAAAATTTTCGAAGAAAATTTAAAATAAAACAGAGTTGCAAAAAGGGCTTGCTATATTTATTTAGCTAGCTTCTTTTGCAAATTAGAGTCAAGTGCATCTAAGAATTCTTCTGTATATACATAGTGGTCACCATGCTTCACTTTATTGCCGTGCACACATACTGCTAAATCTTTTGTCATGATACCAGACTCAACTGTCTCCACACACACTTCCTCTAATGCTTTAGAGAAACGAATCAATTCTTGGTTATTATCCAATTGACCTCTAAATTCTAAACCTCTTGTCCAAGCAAAAATAGATGCAATAGGATTGGTAGAAGTTCTGTTTCCTTTTTGGTGCTCACGGAAGTGACGTGTCACCGTACCATGCGCTGCTTCTGCTTCCATCACTTTACCATCTGGTGTAATTAAAGTAGATGTCATTAAACCCAATGAGCCAAATCCTTGTGCCACTGTATCAGATTGTACGTCACCATCATAGTTCTTACAAGCCCATACAAAATTACCATTCCATTTTAGAGCACTCGCTACCATGTCATCAATTAAACGATGCTCATACGTAATACCAGCATCTGCATATTTTGTGACGAACTCATTTTGATACACTTCTTCAAAAATATCTTTGAAACGACCGTCATACTTTTTTAAGATGGTATTTTTTGTAGATAAATACAAAGGCCATTTTTTTGCTAATGCTTGGTTAAAACAAGCTCTTGCAAATCCATAGATACTCTCATCTGTATTGTACATAGCCAATGCCACACCATCTCCCTTAAAATTAAATACTTCAAATTCTTGCACAGTCCCATCTTCCCCTTCAAACTTGACTGTTAATTTTCCTTTGCCTTTTGTAACAAAGTCGGTTGCACGGTATTGATCTCCAAATGCATGACGTCCAATACAAATTGGCGCTGTCCAATTAGGCACTAAACGTGGCACATTCGCACAAACGATTGGCTCACGAAATACCGTACCATCTAAGATATTACGGATAGTGCCATTAGGGCTCTTCCACATTTGTTTTAACTTGAACTCTTGTACTCTTTGCTCGTCTGGTGTGATGGTTGCACATTTGATACCAACACCATATTGTTTGATTGCATTGGCAGCATCAATCGTAACCTGGTCATTGGTTTCATCACGATACTCCATACCCAAATCATAATATTTAATATCTAATTCTAGATAAGGTAAAATCAATTTATCCTTAATGAATTTCCAAATGATTCTTGTCATTTCATCTCCATCCAATTCTACAACTGGATTGGCCACTTTAATTTTTTGTCCCATATGTTTGAAATTTTGTCTGCAAATGTACTAAATGTAGCTAATAAATAGGCCCCAGAATATTAAGAAGCTTGTTGCACAATCAACACAGGGATTTTTACCTTATGTCGCACTGATTCAATGGTCTCTCCAAAGAAATAATCTTTCCAACCATAATGATGATGCGCACCCATCACTAAAAGCTGAGCGTCTGCGGCGTTTACAATGCGCACAATCTCTTTGACCCTGTTTTTATAGCCAACAACAAATTGAACCTTGTATCCTTTTTCACTCAATGTGGCTGCATATAATTCGAGTCTTTCTTTATCTTTTCTAGATTCTTCATCATCACTTATTTCTTGAAAATAACTTGCAGTTACGCTCTCAACTACATGGATCAAAATCAATTCTGTTCCAGCATGGGCTTGCGAAATAGCAGATTTAATTAAATTGGCATCTCCAACGGTAAAGTCAACAGCAATCGCAATTCTGTCAATGGGTGCTGCTTTCGTCCAATCTAATTCCACAGCTGCACCATGCAATGCTGTTCTTTCATACCTTTTCTTTGACTGAATCATTGGAAAAATAATGATATATAATAACAACGCAAAAAAGAAAAGAATGAATAAAATAAGTAGCAGCTTAATCAACAATGGAGTTGGTCCAATTAGAAAAGCCTTGGCAAAATCAAATACTAAATTGGCATTTAAATAGACTAAAATACTCGCCACCAACCATGCTAAAATTTTAACCCAAGATTTGATGGCAAATTCACCCATGGTGCTTTTATCACTCACAAAGTGAATGAGGGGAATCACGGCAAATCCTAATTGTAAACTCAAAATAACTTGGCTAAAAACAAGTAACTCATCCACCCTGCCTTCTCCCATTAGCCCAATCACTAAAACTGCAGGCACAATGGCAACTAGTCTTGTAAGTAGTCTTCTGATCCAAGGATTTAACCTAAGATTTAAATAGCCTTCCATCACAATTTGTCCAGACAATGTGCCCGTGACCGTTGAACTTTGTCCAGCTGCAATTAAGGCAACAGCAAATAAAATAGGTGCTAATTTTGAACCCAATAAAGGCGCTAATAAAGCATGTGCTTCTTCTATCTTAGCGATAGATTGATTGCCCGTTTGATAAAATGCAGTAGCTGCTAAAATCAAAATTGCAGCATTCACAAAAAAAGCTGCATTTAAAGCAATTGCGCTATCAATAAAATTATACCAGAGTGATTTTTTAATGCCCGCACTTGTTCTTTCTATTTTCCTAGTTTGAACAAGTGCAGAATGTAAATATAAATTATGTGGCATCACAGTGGCCCCAATCATACCCACTGCAATGTACAATGCTGCTGGTGATAATGCAGAAGGAACTAGGCCCTTAGCTGCACCAATTAAATCAGGTTTTGCAATGATCATTTCTGCAAGAAAACTGCCTCCAATGGTGGCCACCAAAACAAAAATAAAAGCCTCCATTTTACGTATCCCATAACGTTGTAATAACATGAATAAAAAAGTATCTGTTACAGTGATAATGGTACCATACATGAGGGGTAAGCCTGTTAATAATTTAATACCAATCGCCATCCCCAATACTTCGGCTAAATCGGTGGCTGCAATAGCCAATTCTGCAAGTAGGTATAAACAAAAATTGACGAATTTAGGATAGGTCTCTCTATTGACTTGTGCCAAATCCAAACGCCTAACAATGCCCAATCTTGCACTTAAACTTTGAAGCAGGATGGCCATGATATTACTAAGTAATAAAATCCAAATTAATTGAAATCCAAAAGCAGCGCCCCCTTGTAAATCGGTCGCCCAATTTCCAGGATCCATATAACCCACACTGACTAAATAAGCTGGCCCAATAAAGGCAAATAACCGTCTCCATCCAGTTTTATTTTTTACTGGAACAGACTCATGCAGTTGATCTAAGGATTTATGAAACATAATTGAATGCAAATTTAACTATAAACCCATTGTTAAAGGCATATTGTTGCCTATTTTAGCAAAAAATAGAGTGCCATGCGCTATCTAAGTAATCTTTTGATCCTATTGGCATTGATTGGGTGTGCTGAAACAAAAACAGACCTATCTGGGAATACCCCTTTAAAAATAAATGATTTTAATGCCGCTTTCAAAAATATTGAATTGCCCATTCGAATCAATGATACCAATTTAGTTGCTTTCACAGATACGATCAAAATTGGCAGAAAAGCATTGGAACAATTTTTGCCAGATTCTGTGGTCGATGCAATTGCTCCTAAGCTTTTAAAAAATGCATCTATTTTTACAGTTGGTAAAATTGAAAAAGAAACAGAATATTATTTATTATTAAATAATAAGGATGCCAAAAAACAAACGGTATCTGTGATTGCTTTTAGTAAGAAAAATGTTTTCTTAGGCTATCAAGTCTTGACTCAATTTGATCTTACACAAAAAGGTTCGCAATTTTATGGTAAAACATTATTGATTAATAAAGAGCCTACCTTTTTAATTGAAGAAAATAAATTAGATCCTGAACAAGGACTAACGAATGAAAAGAAAGGATGGGCCTATACCGATCAAGGATTTAGATTAATCTATTTGGATGCCAATATAAAGCCAGAACAAAAAGCCATTTTAAATCCAATTGATACATTGCCCACACTGAATACTTATAGTGGAGACTATGCTAGAGATAAAAAGAATTTCATTTCATTAAGAGATTTTGGCAATACCAATAAATACCAATTCTTCTTACATTTTGAAAAGAAAGAAGGCAGTTGTGTTGGCGAACTTAAAGGCCTATTGAATTTTAATAAAAACCAAGCCACTTATTCTGAGAAAGGTGATCCTTGTACCATTCAATTCACCATTACTGGAAATGTCATAAAAATTAAGGAAGATGGAAATTGCGGTAATCATAGAAACATGACCTGCTACTTTAATGACAGCTACGATAAAAAAAGAAAGCTAAAGTCAAAGAAATAATCCACATTCTGCCATTGCAAACGATTGTTATTCACACTAGGCTTGCCTGAGACCAAATTTAAAGGCAAATAGGATATATTGCGGGTCAAATTAACCAAAGATCAAAAACATGCCTTTTAGAAACTTCCAAGTTCCTTACCCTATTAATGAAAAGTATTCCAAAAAAGCGGCATATTTCTCCATGGAGTTCGCCATCCACCAGCCTTTAAAAATTTATAGTGGCGGTCTAGGTTTTTTAGCAGGATCCCATTTAAGAAGCGCTTTTGAATTAAATCAAAATATGATTGGTATTGGTATGCTATGGAAATATGGCTACTATGATCAATCAAGAAACCAAGACCAAACATTGCAGGTAACATTTATGGAGAAGATGTATAGCTTCTTAGAAGATACTGGCATTAAATATCAAATTTTAATCCATGACCATCCAGTTTGGGTAAAAGCATATTATTTAGCACCTAATATTTTTTGCAGTGCACCCTTATTTTTATTAAGTACTGATTTACCAGAGAATGATTATGTTTCTCAAACCATCACACATCGCTTATATGATGCCAACGTGGCAACAAAAGTGGCACAGTTTATTTTGTTGGGTGTGGGTGGTGCAAAATTAATTGACGAATTAAATTTTAACCCAGAAGTCTACCACTTAAACGAAGCACATGGATTCTCTGCAGCATTTTATTTATTGAACAAGTATAAGTCATTGGACGAAGTTAAAAAACGTCTAGTGTTTACGACCCATACACCAGAGGAAGCAGGTAACGAGAAGCACGATATTTACTTATGTCATAGTATGGGTTATTTCTGTGGATTAGGATTGGACGAAGTAAGAAGATTGACTGGCATTCAGGATGATCAATTTAACCACTCTTTAGCTGCACTTAGGTTTGCAAGAAAGGCGAATGGCGTATCCGAATTACACGGACATGTAAGTCGTGAGATGTGGGGTAAATACGAAGGTATTTGTCCAATTGACCATATTACCAATGCACAAAACTGGCGTTATTGGGCAGACAAACAATTGTACAAATTTGCTGAAGCTGGAGACGATACAGGATTCGATGACAGAAAATGGTATTTGAAAAAGCGTGCTTTTGAAATTGTAGCGGACCAAACTGGTAAAATATTTGACCCAAATGTGTTGACGATTGTATGGGCAAGAAGATTTGCAGGCTATAAGCGTGCCGATTTCTTGTCATGGGATTTAGAAAGATTCGAAAAATTATTGTCTAATTTAAAATATCCTGTTCAAATTATATTTGCAGGAAAGCCTTACCCAGTAGACCATCCAGCTATTTCTCAATTCAACCACTTAGTGAACCTAAGTAAAAACTACAAGAATGTAGCAGTTTTAGTAGGATACGAATTGGCTTTAAGTAAGCGTATGAAGCAAGCTTCTGATGTTTGGTTAAATAATCCAAGAGTACCTAGAGAAGCATCTGGTACAAGTGGAATGACTGCAGCAATGAACGGCGCTGTCAACTTCTCTACCGATGATGGATGGATACCAGAATTTGTCAACCATGGCAACAATGGCTTTGTAGTGCCTAAAGCAGATTATGCCAATATGAGTACCGAAGCCCAAGATGAATATGATTTAAATGAAATGTATAAAATTTTAGAGGAACAAATTGTACCAATGTATTATGATCAAAAAGATACCTGGAGACAAATTACTCAAAATGGTATGAAGGACGTTCGTTTCCAATTTGATAGCAATCGAATGGCCGACGAATACTACGAGAAAATGTATAAAATCTAAATGATCCTAGCCCTATTAGGCCATCCCCCTCTAATGCACTATTAGAGGGGATTTTTTTATCTATTTGTTGGTCAACTTTTAATACCTAATTTTGTTATTCTATTATGTCAAACAAAATCATCATTGCTATTACAGGTGCCAGTGGAGCCATTTATGCAAAATGCTTATTGGATAGCTTAAAGCAAATCCCTTCTCAATACCAAGCGGTTGGTATCATTATGAGCGATAATGCAAAGACAGTTTGGGAGACTGAACTGGGCAATCAGGATTACCTAAATTATCCTTTTGACTTTTACCATAAAATGGACTTTAATGCCCCTTTTGCCTCTGGTTCTGCTCAATACAATATTATGTTTGTAGTACCATGTAGCATGGGCACATTGGGAAGAATCGCATCTGGCGTAAGTGATGATTTAACGACCCGTGCTGCTGATGTGATTTTAAAAGAACGCAGAAAATTAATTCTTGTCGCGAGAGAAACCCCCTATAACTTAATTCATATCCGCAATATGGAAACAGTGACACTTGCAGGAGGCATCATCTGCCCTGCAACTCCAAGCTTTTATAGTGTACCAAAAACTTTAGAGGAAGTGGCCATGACGGTGGTTGCAAGAATGATGGACCTTGCAGGACTCGATATTAAAACCTATCGTTGGAGTACCCCATCCTAAATTGTTTATTCTATCCAAGAATAAATTTTGATTGATAGATTAAAATATAATTAGCCAATAAAAAGCCCCGAATTTTACAACTCGGGGCTTTTTATTATACAATTTTACAAAGACTAATCTTGCTTTGGTTCCTTAGGTACTTTAGGTGCTTTTTCTTTTTCCTTTTTTTGTAAAGTAAAAACAAGCTTAGCATTTTCTTTATCTAAATCCCCTATTAAAGTATCTCCTTCTTTCACTGAGTGATTTAAAATCTCCTCGGCCAATGGGTCTTCAATATATTTTTGAATGGCTCTATGTAAAGGTCTTGCACCAAATTGAACATCATAGCCTTTATCAGCAATAAACTCTTTTGCAGCACTCGATAAAACTAAGTTCAACCCTAGGTTTACTAAGCGAGCAAGCACTTGCTTCATGATGATATCAATGATCAAATAAATATTGTCTTTGGTCAATGAATTAAATACCACCACATCATCAATTCTATTTAAGAATTCTGGAGAGAAAGTACGTTTTAATGCTTTCTCAATCACA
>JBILAW010000005.1:0-25066 GCA_044354025.1 Sediminibacterium sp. | reverse complement strand
TGTCTAAAGTAAAATGCTGGTAGGGTTTTAATTGAATATCAAAATCAACGGCATCCTTAATCAACGGTGCTTTAATTCTATCTAATGCCATTTTTTAATTTTTACTGTAATAATATAAAGTGTTTCTATTGCGATCTTGGAAGATCGCATTCGCAGTCGCTTGTATCCTTTCTGGGGTAACCACTTGATACTTCTCTAATTCCTGATTCATCATTTCTGCATCGCCCAATAATTCATAATAAGCCAAACTATGCGCGCGATTCATGATACTCATATCCTCAAAACAAATGATACTTTCTGTTTTATTAATTACTTTCTGTACTTCTTTTTGAGGAAGTAATTCATTTTTAATTTTCTCTACTTCTTCTAAGACCGCCTGCTCTGCAACAGACATGCTCACGCCTTTTACCAATTTACCTTCAATCACCAATAAGCCTGGATCTACCGTGCCAAAATGATAACAATCAATCGAAGAAAACAATTGTTTCACTTTAATCAATTGCTCATACAATCTAGCAGAAGCCCCACCACCTAACACTTCGGTAATCAAGTCTGTCTCATGGTAGCCTGCATCAAATCTGCCACCCATATGCCATGTCATCATCAACATATCCATAGGCACATCTGCATGCACTTCCAATGACCTCTTTTTTTCTTGTACCGGTTCTTGTGGCAAATTTCTATTGTACGCTTCGCCTGCAGGAATCGGACCAAACCATTTCTCTGCCAATGCTTTTACTTGCTCAGTCGTTGTGTTTCCAGTAACAACTAGGATGGCATTATTGGGTCTATAAAATTTAAAAAAGAAATCTTTTACGTCTTGTATTTTTGCATTTTCTACATGAGATAATTCAGCGCCAATGGTCATCCATCTATACGGATGATTGGTGTAAGCTAGTGCGCGCATTTTGTGCCATGCATCTCCATAAGGCTTGTTGATATAGTGTTCCTTAAATTCTTCGCAGACCACTTTTCTTTGCACTTCTAAACTCTTCTCACTAAATGCAAGTGATAACATACGATCACTTTCTAACCAAAAAGCAGTCTCTATATTTTCGGCTGGTATTTGACAATAATAATTGGTCAAGTCATTGGTGGTATAAGCATTGTTTTCGCCGCCTGCCCTTTGTAAAGGTTCATCGTATACAGGAATATTGACGCTACCGCCAAACATCAAGTGCTCAAAAAGATGCGCGAACCCTGTTTGTGCAGGATTTTCATCCTTGGCACCAATATTATAAAGTACATTGACCACCGCCATTGGGGTACTCGTATCTTGGTGCACCAGCACCTTCAAGCCATTGTCTAATTGAAATTTTTCAAATTGTATCATAAGGACCACAAAAATAAGCTTAAAACCTACAACCATTTGACGTAAAGGTTGTTTAATTAGTAACTTCGCACCATTAATTGAAAACTATGCAATTAGAACAACTTTATCAGAAAGCACTAAATTTTGAGTACTTAACAAAAGAAGAGGGGATGTTCCTTTTCGAAAACGCCCCATTGGCCGAATTAAGCTATGTGGCAGATACCCTAAGAAAAAAACAAGTACCCCATGGTAAAGTGACTTGGCAGATTGACCGCAATTTGAATACGACCAATGTTTGTATTGCCAATTGCAAATTTTGTAATTTTTACCGCATCCCAGGACATCCGGAATCTTATATCACCGATATGGACACCTACCGTGTGAAAATCAAGGAAACCATTGCTTGGGGTGGAGATCAATTATTATTACAAGGTGGACACCATCCAGAACTTGGATTGGATTTTTATGCCAACTTGTTTAAACAAATTAAAGCTGAATTTCCAGATATTAAATTGCACACACTAGGGCCCCCAGAGATTGCGCATATTGCTAAAATAGGTGGACATACCCATACCCATGTTTTAAAAACTTTGCAAGAAGCTGGAATGAACTCCTTACCAGGTGCAGGTGCAGAGATTTTAGTAGATAGAGTAAGGAAATTAGTGTCTAATGGAAAATGTGGTGCACAAGAATGGTTGGATGTCATGGCAGCAGCGCATCAATTGAATATCACTTCTAGTGCGACCATGATGTTTGGGCACGTGGAGACTTTGGAAGAAAGATTCATCCACTTAATTAAAATTAGAGAAGTGCAGGACATGAAACCTGAAGGCGCCAACGGATTTTTGGCATTTATTCCTTGGACTTTCCAAGATGTAGATACTTTATTAACTAAGATAAGAGGGGTACATAATTTAACCACGACCGAAGAGTATATTCGCATGATTGCGATCAGTCGTATCATGTTACCTAATATAAAAAATATTCAAGCAAGCTGGTTAACCGTGGGAAAAGCAACCGCGCAGGTTTGTTTAGAAGCGGGTGCCAATGATTTTGGTAGCATTATGCTAGAAGAAAATGTGGTAAGTGCCGCTGGTGCTCCCCATAGATTCACTTATAAGAGTATTCAAGAAGCCATCAAAGAAGCTGGATTTGAGCCTCAATTAAGGAACCAGCATTACGAATGGCGTGAATTACCTCAGGATATCCAGGAGCAGGTCATTGATTATTAGCAGCTAAAAAATAGCCATTTCACTGTAACTTTTTAACTTTGCCCACGTTTAACCTTACAAACGAGGACTAAACCAAAGCGATGACGGATAAAGATTACAATGATTGTGTAGATAATTTCGCCGACGGGGTGTATCGATTTATTGTAAAAAATATTCGACATACAGAAGATGCACAGGATATTGTCCAATCCGCTTTTGAGAAATTATGGGTGAATCGAGCGCAAGTGTTGCCAGAAAAAGCAAAGTCTTATTTATTTACGGTGGCCTATCATCAAATGATCGACCATATTCGTAAATCTAATAAAATGCCTTTGGCGGAAGATACTTCAATTCCTCATCAACAGATTGTGCAGCATAACTCTGAACTCAAGCAAGTTCTAATGCACGCTGTCAACGAATTAAATCCAACCCAAAAAAGCCTTGTTTTACTGAAAGATTATGAAGGGTATAGTTACCAGGAGATTGCAGAGATCATGAACTTATCTGATAGTCAAGTAAAAGTATATTTACATAGAGCTAGATTGATTTTAAAAACTAAATTATCCGCTTACGCGCAAATCGCATCTTAATGCAACTGAACGAATCTACATATGAAACCATTTTCTTGTTGTACATCGACAAGGAGTTAAGCTCCAAAGAAAGATTGGAGGTAGAGGCGTTTATTGCAGACAATCCAAACTATGCATTAGAAATGGAAGCATTGCAAGCAACTGTTTTACGTTCAGAGCAGCTACAATATCCCTTCAAAGAAAATTTAAAGCAGCATTTAGATGCAACAAGTTTAGAGGATCTAGAAAAAGAATGGAATCAAACTTATGCAACAATTATAAAAGAAGATTTGCAGGCGATTCCAGGATTATCTACTCCATTTAAAAATGCTTTGAAAAAAGATGCCGCTACAGAAGGTATTATTGTGAAGCCATTTGGATTCAACCAAAACAAGTTGACTTACGCAGCTATAGCAGCTTGTTTGATGGTTTTCTTGGGCTATCAGCAATTGACAAAAACCGAAACGCGTTCTAGCGCAGCTTCCCCCTTAGTTGAAAATGAAATTAGCAATGCATCCCCAAAAGTATTCGAAGAAAGAATTGAAACGATTGCAGAAACAAAACAAATACTAACAAAACCAAGAGCAATAACGAAATTGCAAACAAGTAGTTCTAGTAAAAAACAAGTCGCCAATTTAATTCAACAGGCATCTATTGCGATGGTTGAAACTACTCCTAATAATGGCAGCTTAAATCAAACTGTGATGAAGGAAATACCAAGGACCTATAACAATCCAATCACCATTGATGCAATGCCGCTTACAATCAGTTCAACTAATTTAGATGCAGATCCAACTGAAGTCGAAAAAGAATTAACGAGCTATGAAATCATCGATACTGAAGATCCAAACAGAACCATCTATATCGCAAATTTTGAAATTGATGGCAATAAGTTTAGAGGACTTACTAGACGAGTTTCAGCTTTACTAAAAAGAAATAAATCAGAAAAAGAAAAATAGATATGAAAAAAACATTTTTACCATTATCAGTATGCTTTTTAATGTGCTTTAGCATTCAAGTTTTAGCACAAAATGATAGTTCAAGAACAAGTCCAACAGCTAAAGTGTTATCAGATAGTATTCAAATTAAAAGTGATACGATTACTATTGGCAATATGCTAATTGTAAAAAAGAAAGGCGAACAAAATTACAATGACAATAAGTCAAGAGGCACTATTGCAATTGGCAATGTAGTTATTGGTAAATGGTCAAACGACGAAAAAGAGAACAATACTAGTCGAAACAGAAAAAAATTCTCGCCCTATAACACCACAATAGATTTTGACGAAAAGAAAGTCTCCTTTGACATTTCACAATCTGTAAATGAGGATACCGTTAGATTAGGTAGATTGCAAATTATTAAATCACAAGATAGCAACTACAAAAAAGATTGGGTATCGATGATAGAAGAGGGCGACTTTGATAATACCAAAATCACCATCAAACGCACACCTAAAAAATTAAAAAACACCGAAACCAATTGGTGGATCCTTGATCTTGGTTTTGCCAATTTTATAGACAAGAGTCCAAATTTAATGTGGCTTGCAGCAAATCCAAACGTTTTACCATATGGCCCAGGACCAATCATGTCCCCTGAAAATTTTACTTTGAATAATAAAAAATCAACCAATGTCAATATATGGGTGGTGACACAAAAATTAAATTTATACCAACACAAGATTAATTTAAAATATGGATTGGGTGTAGAAATGTTCAATTTCAGATTTGATAAATCTATCAGCTTTAGAGAAGACATTGAAAAAAATGTAAAATTTGATGTAATTCCTTTTACAAAAAATAAATTATTGGTTAAATATTTAACTGTCCCTGTGCAATTCAACTTTTCTCCCAACCCATATAACAAAAAAGCTTTTTACGCAAGTATCGGTATGAGTGCAGGCTATTTATGGAATGCCAAAAACAAACAAATTAGCGGAGAGCGTGGAAAAGAAAAGTTTCGTGGTAATTTTAATTTAAATGATTGGCGTTTTGCAACTATTGGTGAACTTGGTGTAGGCGCTGTGCGTCTTTATGGTTCATTTGCAAACAGTAATTTATTCAACAATAATCAAAGTTTTGTAGACATGCAGCCTTTTGCAGTTGGATTGAGGTTTAGCAAATTTTAAAGCAAGCTCAGATAGCCATTATAAAAAATGCCCCAAAATTTTGGGGCATTTTTTAGTATCATCCATGATTTATTATATCAATTGTTTCGCGCCAAAATAAGGCACCAATACTTCGGGCAAGTTAATGCCTGCTTCGTTTTGATAGTTCTCTACTATTGCAGCATAAATTCTTGGCAAAGCCAATGAGCTACCATTCAATGAATGCGCAAATTGTGTTTTGCCTTCCTGGTCTTTGAATCGACACTTCATTCTATAGGTTTGGTAATTATTGAAATTAGACACACTACTTACTTCCAGCCATTTTTCTTGCGCGGCACTATACACTTCAAAATCATAAGTGATGGCAGCAGCAAAGCCCATATCTCCGCCGCATAATCTTAGAATACGGTATTGCAATCCTAAACTGATTAATAAATTCTCGACATGCGCCACCATCTCATTCAATGTCTCATCACTTTTATCTGGATGCACAATTTGAATGATCTCTACTTTCTCAAATTGATGCACTCTATTCAATCCTCTTACCTCTTTTCCAAAGCTGCCTGCTTCTCTTCTAAAACATGGAGAATAAGCCGTCATCTTAATTGGTAAATCTGTGTCTTTTAAAATCGTATCTCTATATACATTGGTAACAGGTACTTCGGCAGTTGGGATTAAATAAAAATCGTCTTCGGTCGCATGGTACATCTGTCCTTCTTTGTCTGGCAATTGTCCTGTCGCAAAAGCAGAAGCCGCATTCACCATATAAGGAGGAATGTATTCTGTATACCCAGCTGCAGTATTAAAATCTAAAAAGTATTGCGTGAGTGCTCTTTGAAATTTAGCACCCTTACCTATGTATAAAGGGAAACCGCTTCCAGTAATTTTAGCACCAGTTTCAAAGTCTACTAAATTGTATTTTTTAATCAAGTCCCAATGCGCCATTGCACCTGCTGGTAAAACTGGAGTGGCACCTGCTTCTTTCACTACTTCATTTTCTTCGGGTGTTTTTCCTTTAGGCACTAAATCATGTGGTAGGTTCGGCAATTGCACAATCAAATTTTGAAGCTGAAGTTCTACCTCTGTCATCTCTATTTTCAAAGGATCCAATGCTAATTTCCAAGCACCTACATTTTGCTTGAGTGTTTCTGCTTGTTCTTTCTCCCCCTTCGCCATATGGTTACCTATCTCTTTGGAAGCCGCGTTCACTTTGGACTGTAATTCATCAAAACTAGCTTGCAAACGCTTTCTTTGGTCATCCACAGCAATCACCTGATCTACTAGGGCTAGATTTGAAAAATGCTTGATGGCTAGTTTTTCCTTCGCTAATTGGGTATGTTGTCTTAAATAGGTCACCTGTAACATATCGAGAAATTTGAGCAAAGATAATCAAACCATCCTACCAAGTACAGATATCCCCTACCTTTGCAACATAAATTGAATAAATCTATGGCAACTATAGGGGACGATTTCCAAACCAGGTGGTGGGATTTAGAACGAAAATTGATGGACAAATTTGGTAAAAAGTCAGATCTAGAGTCGATTTTGTTTTTGATAGGCTTACAGGAAACTGGTTTTATCCAAGAAAAAATTAGCAAAGAACAAAAGCAGGACTTGATGCATGTGGCTATTTGTAGCATTTTAATGTCAAGTGGTTTCTATGTGATTGAAGGCAAGGATGGCGACGGTTGGCCCCATTTCAAACAACTCAAAAACCTGCCTGTGATGGACTTGATAGAACAGGAAGTTTTCCTAAAAGACCATGTTTTACTTTATTTTGATAACAATCAGTTCTAGTCCATTGGTTTTTTACCAATTTTTATGAATATTTGCACTAATAAAAAAATAACCTATGCAATTCCCAGCAGACTTACGCTACACAAAAGACCATGAGTGGATTAAATTAGAAGGCAATACCGCTACAATTGGTATCACAGACTTTGCGCAAGGCGAGTTGGGAGATATTGTATACATAGACATCAATACTGTTGGAACTACTTTAGCTGCTGAAGCCGTATTTGGTACTGTAGAAGCGGTGAAGACAGTAAGTGATTTATTTTTACCTATCGCTGGCACAGTCTTAGAAGTGAACCCAGCTTTATCAGCGCAACCAGAATTGGTGAATACCGATGCTTATGGAGATGGATGGATGATTAAGATGACAGTAAGCAATCCAGCAGATGTGGATGCCTTGCTTACGAGCGAAGCGTATGCGCAGTTGGTACACTAAACCAACCTTTATGAAATACCTTATTTGGGTGATTGCAGAAATAGCACTCGTATTTGTATTGCTAAGCCTTCCTGGCAGTAGCTTTTCAGACCGAACTGGATGGTTGTATCTATTACCGATTGATAAAATAGTGCATTTCATCTTATTTGGCTCATTGGCCTGGTCCTTCTATTGTTTGCTTGATCATACTACTATACAAGCCCTCAAGTCGGTCCGAGTTCAAGCCTGGGCTATGATTTTCTGTATTGTTTATGGCATTGCGATGGAATATTATCAAAAATGGTATGTGCCAAGCAGAGGATTCGAAGTAAAAGATATGATTGCAGATGCAGCCGGGGTATTATTTGCATTACCCCTATATCAATTATGGAAAAAAAGACAATAATTTGTACTTTTAACAGTAACCTAATACAAGATCACCAATGGGGATAGAACAAGATATACAACAACCTAATTTCAGAAACGAGTTTCAGAAAATGGGCATCAATCTTCTTTTCACTGCCAATTGGTTGAATGAACAAATTGGTAAAATGCTTTCTGAAGAAGGCGTTACACAACAACAATATAATATCCTGCGCATTTTAAGAGGAAGCGCTACGCCATTGAGTACACTCAAAATCAGAGAGCGCATGTTGGATAAAATGAGCGACACAAGCAGGATTGTAGATCGATTGATTGCAAAAGAATTGGTCGTAAAAAATACCTGCGAAAAAGATAAAAGACTCGTAGACATCACCCTCTCTCCAAAAGGAATTAGTTTGGTAGACCAATTGGATCAGTACAATGAGCGCATTGATGCATTATTAAAAGGGATCAATGAATCGGAAGCACAAATGATGAATCAGATCCTTGATAAAATTAGAATCGATCCAACAAGCGCATAGTGCTCCTAATCTGTTTTAATTTCATTTTTTTTCATCCATTTTTAAAATCTATCGATAAGTATATAATTTTAGTTATGAATAAAATATTATTTACGCTTTTATTAGCCCTTCCATTTTCAGTTTTTGCACAACCTAGTTTATCAGATAAAAATGTATTTGAATTCAGAGCAGTATGGGTTGCCTCCGTGGTCAACATCGACTGGCCAAGTAAACCAGGATTGAGTAGTCAAATTCAAAAAGCAGAGTTTGAAGCATTGTTGGATATGCATCAGAAAAATGGGATGAACGCCATCATCATGCAGGTAAGACCATCAGGGGACGCTATGTATCCATCCAGCTTAGAGCCATGGAGTGAATATTTAATGGGTAAACAAGGTGAAGCCCCTAGTCCATATTATGATCCTTTGAGTTTTATGATTGAAGCCACACACCAACGTGGAATGGAGTTTCATGCTTGGATCAATCCTTATAGAGCCGTATTTGATGTCAATAAATCTAGTATTGCCAATACCCATTTATCTAAAGTTCATCCTGAATGGTTTTTAACCTACGGTGATAAAAAATATTTTAACCCAGGCCTTCCAGAAGTATGGGAGCATACCAATAAAGTAGTGGGTGATTTAGTGGCACGTTATGATATTGATGCAGTGCATATGGATGATTATTTTTACCCATATAAAATTGTAGGAAAGGAATTTCCTGACGAAGCAACTTTTCAAAAAAATGCAAGAGGTTTAAGCAAGGATGATTGGAGAAGAAGCAACTGTGATACCATTGTAAAACAATTGTCTGCCACCATCCATCAAGCCAAGCCAGGGGTGCAATTTGGAATTAGTCCATTTGGTGTTTGGAGAAACCAATCTACAGACCCAAGAGGAAGTAAAACAAAAGCAACAACCAACTACGACGATTTATATGCAGATATTTTATTGTGGCTAGAAAAAGATTGGATTGATTATGTCACACCACAATTGTATTGGGAGCAAGGCCATCCATTAGCAGATTACAATGAATTGATTGAGTGGTGGAACCGAAATAGTTATGGTAAGAACTTTTATGTGGGTCATGGCATTTACAGAGCAGGCAGCAACACTGCTTGGAAATCTCCAAATGAGATTCCAAATCAAATTAAAAAAATGAGGTCCTTAAAAAACACCCATGGTAGTGTCTTTTTTAGCAGCGCTAGTTTTAAAACCAATGCCAATGGATGGAATGATAGCTTACAAAATACCTATTACCATAATCCTGCTTTGATTGCACCCATTGAATGGCTGGTTCAAAATAAAATGACAAGTCCTAAACTAGTCAAGCAGCAAGATAATAGTTATAGCATCATAGATTCCAATCCAGCTTCTAATTTGAAACATTTTGCGTTGATTCAAAAAAGTAAAACAGGGTACCGTGTGTTAGCAATCTTACCAAGAGAGACAAAGTCACTTAATTTAAATACAATAGGTGTAACGCTATCCTCATCTGAACCAGTTTGGATTGTAGCGGTAGGAAAACAAAATCAATTAAGTAAGTATCAATTAATCAATGAATGATTTGATGCAGCATTGATGCATTAATCGAAGGTACGTTTTAATGGAAGGTTCTCATTGGCCTTGATAATTAAAGGAACATGCTCTACAACAGTCATATCATTGTCCAACCCAAAGGCTTTCTGATCGCTTTGTGACAATTGCTTGATATTAAAGTATAAATCCATAATAAAGTCTTCTTTAAAGGAGAGTTCATTTTCTATAGAGAAGAAGCTTTCAATGATCACATAGGTGATGTCTGCGTGGAAATCTTTTTGTTTTAAAGATTCATACCTACTATAAATACCCAATTCTTGGCATTCATTTAATTCCTGCATGACTTTCTTAAACAAGACATTCACACGCGGCTGAATTCGGAAACCTAATTTAAAATCAACACGCATGACTTTATCATCAATTAATTCACGAATACTGTAAGACATACCATATGGAGAATCCGTTCGGTCGATATGGATGAACCAATAAATATCTGCGCGTTTTGGTTTCTTATTTAAAATAGAATCAATGATTCGATGTTCAATCTCTCTGTGATTATTCGCCTTGGTTAAGTAAACTAAGTGGGTCGCATATTTTGGTAATTCTTTGTCTGCACTCAAGGTAGATAGTTGCTCTAAATAAGTGCCTAGCTTCACGAAGTCCAAATATCGATTCGCAATTTTTCTTGCACGATGCCAAATCAACATCACAAAAATGATACTGAATGAAAAGCCTAAAGTGATATAAGCATGTTTAATTTTAATCACATTTGCTAAAAAGAAGGAGATCTCAACAGCACTAAAAATTAAAATTACAAAAGCGACAAGCGCTTGGCTCCACCTCATAACATTCAATAAATAAAAATTTATCAAAACCGTAGTCATCATCATCGTTAAGATAACCGAAAAGCCATAAGCGTTTAGCATACTTTCACTATCTCTAAAAAAGAATAGCATCGAAATACATCCAAACCATAATAATAAATTAAAACTTGGAATATAAATTTGTCCTTTTTGATCTGTCGGAAATTTTACAGTCACCCTTGGCCAAAAATTCATACTAATGGCTTCATTAATTAACGCAAAAGAGCCACTAATTAAAGCCTGGCTTGCTATGATTGTTGCAAAAGTGGCAATACCAATACCAATTAATAAAAACCAATGCGGCATTAATTCATAAAAAGGATTCATTTCACCAATGGTCTGACCCATATGTTGCATTAGCCATACGCCCTGACCCATATAACTAAATACCAATGCGATTTTTACAAAGATCCAACTTACTTGAATATTGATACGCCCACAATGCCCTAAATCACTATACAATGCTTCTGCCCCTGTAGTACATAAAAATACTGCACCTAGTAACCAAAAACCTTTCGGATAATTTGCAAGTAAATCATAAGCATAATAAGGATTCAATGATTTTAAAATGGTTGCATTTTCCAACACAGGAATAAGACCAAGAATCAAAATCATAGAAAACCATACCAACATAATAGGACCAAATGCAAAACCTACAATTTTGGTACCAAATCTTTGAAAGAAAAACAAAAGAGAGATGATGACAAATACAATGCCTACCGTCAAATTATTACCAGGTACAAAAATAGTTTCAAGCCCTTTTACATCTTTTAAAGCTTCGACAGCAGATGACACAGAAAGCGGTGGTGTGATCATGCCCTCTGCTAATAATAATGCTGCTCCAAAAATGGCAGGAATATAAATCCATTTTACATATCGACGTATTAACGCAAATAAGGAAAATATTCCACCTTCTCCCCTATTATCAGCACGAAGTGTTAGCAATACATATTTAAAAGTAGTCTGTAATGTTAAAGTCCAAAAAACACAAGAAATAGCACCATATACTAACTGCTCAGTAATGATTTTATTATGCACTATGGTTTTAAATACATACAATGGAGAAGTTCCAATATCGCCGTAAATAATTCCTAAAGTAACTATTAAACCTGCCACTGAGAGTTTGTGGGCTTGCCCTGAATTTTGTACCATGGATAAATAATCTAGACACCAAAGTTGATACATTTTCTGTACTCAAAAATCAGAATAGGGAACTATTTTTAAAATAAATTCTAAGTGAACATACTAAGGCTTGTAAGCACCCCACTTTGCCTCGACCGCTTTAAAACGGAAATCAAAAATTTCTTGGAGCTGTTTTTTGACAAAAAGCACTTGCGCAATATCCCCTAAGAACCCCATTGGGATTTTGTAATGGACAATATCATCCATTTTCACCCCGCCTGGAACTGCTTTGAAATGGTGTTGGTGGTGCCACATGGTGTAAGGACCAAATCGCTGCTCGTCTACAAAGTAAGCGCCTTCTTGTACATGGGTGATTTCAGTCATCCAATACAAAGGGATGTCTAACACTGGTTTAACCGTGTATTCAATGATCTGTCCGGGATACATTTTCTCACCATGAAATTGACTGATGATATTGAACCCCATCTTAGCCGGAGTGATTTTAGCCAAATTGGATGGACTACTAAAGAAATCCCATGCTTCTGTTAAAGAAATAGGGATGAATTGCTCGGTGTGGATGGTGTAAACTTTAGACATACCTGATTAACAATGCTTTTGGCATTTTGTTGTATAAAATCGCCCCAAAGCCATTAATTTTAACCCATGATTAGTAAAGCAGATCAGCAGCTGGCCTTTGAAAAGGTATACCAAGGATTAAACCAGGAACAAAAAAAGGCAGTCGACACCATTGAGGGACCAGTCATGGTCATTGCAGGACCGGGCACAGGTAAAACTCAGATACTGGGCGCAAGGATAGGAAAAATTTTATTGGAGACAGATACCGCACCAGAAAATATATTATGTCTTACTTATACGGATGCTGGCGCGATTGCAATGCGCAAAAGGTTGATGGATTTTATTGGAACTGCTGCTTACAAAGTTACCATTGCGACCTTCCACTCTTTTTGCAATGACATCATTCAAGACAATTTATCCCTTTTTGAAAAACCAAGTTTGGATCCAATATCCGAATTGGAAAAAATTGCCTTACTCAAAGAACTCATAGACCAGTTTGATAAAACCAATCCCTTAAAGCGATTCAAGGGAGATGTCTATTATGAAATGAACAATTTAATGAAGTTGTTTAGCGCCATGAAAAAGGAAGGATGGAATGTCACTTATTTGACAACACAGATAGATGAATACATAAAGGACATACCATTTAGAGATGAGTTTGTGTACAAAAAAAAATACAAGCAGTTTGAAGCGGGTGATCTTAAACAGGGGCTGGTAGACGATGCCATTGAAAAGATGGGTAAACTAAAAGCCGCAGTGGCCGCTTTTGATCATTACCAAGCACTCATGAAAAAACATGGACGTTATGATTTTGATGATATGATCAATTGGGTGATTGGCGCATTTAAAGAAAATAAAAATCTATTAGCACAATACCAAGAACGTTACTTGTATATTTTAGTAGATGAGTTCCAAGACACCAGTGGCACACAGAACGAGCTCGTGCAATTGCTAACAAACTATTGGGAACAGCCTAATTTATTTGTAGTGGGTGATGATGACCAAAGTATTTTTAGATTCCAAGGTGCCAATGTCGAAAACATGTTGCATTTTCAAACCCAATTCAAGGATGATATTGTCAATATAGTTTTAGAGCAGAATTACCGATCCACTCAGCCTATCTTAGATGCGTCCACACAGGTGATCAATCAAAATCAGGAAAGATTAATCAATAAAATCGGTGGCTTGTCAAAAAATTTAATTGCATCCCTCCCCGAAAATCAACACATAGATATTGCACCAGCAATTTTACAATACAATGATCCACAGGAAGAGATGATGGACATCACAGAAAAAATTGCACAATTAATAGCGACTGGTACACCCCCAAAAGAAATTGCAGTATTGTATAAAGAACATAAATACGGAACCGAAATCGCGCATTTTTTACAGCAAAAAAATATTCCTATTTACAGCAGAAGAACTGCCAACCTTTTTGATCAAATACTCATACAGCAGATCTTAAAAATACTAGACTACTTAGCCTGCGAGTGGGATCAACCGAATGAAGGGGCTAATTTATTATTTGAAATACTGCATTTTAAATGGTGGCAGATATCACCTATTACTATTGCTACGCTTACAGTTGAAGCCAATCAATTAAAATACAACCATAAAGAAAATAGTTTTAGAAAAGTATTGATTGATAAAACACAAGAAGTACAAACTGATTTATTTTCAACAGGCGGATTAGAACAAGTAGCCAAAGCAGTTAAAGTGTTGGAAGACTTAATTGGACAAATTCCGAATGTAACCTTGGTGAATTTGATTGAACAGATTTTACAAAAAACAGGCATTATTCAAGCTGTATTAAATAGCGACGATAAAGCGGCGGAATTGGATATGGTGACTTCCTTCTTTGACTTCATTAAAGAGGAAACACATCGTAAACCTAGTTTAGATCTCAAGACCTTGGTTGATATCTTTCGATTAATGAAACGCGAAGACATCCGCTTGCCATTACCAATCACTTTAGGTTCCGATGCTGGCGTGAATTTATTAACTACACATAGTAGCAAGGGGCTTGAATTCACCCATGTGTTTTTAGCTGGCACGAATGCAGCTTATTGGGAGAAAAAAAGAACCACTGCTGCTGCAGGGTATAGCCTGCCAGATACTGTATTGAGTAGTTTAGAAAGAGCGGATGATAAAGAAGAATTAAGAAGACTTTTTTATGTGGCCATCACAAGAGCAAAAAAACATTTGACTATTTCTTATAGTAAGTATAAAGCGGATGGGAAGGAACTTGAGCCAAGTCAATTTTTAATTGAACTCGTGCAAGGCAATGATGGCATGATAGCAGCGCAACAACTAGATGCATCTATCAAGCAACAATACAAATTACTCCGATTAGAAACAACAGTTAAACCCGAGATTGCGCAATTGGAAGCAGATTTTATCCAACCAAAATTGGATAAGTTTTCGATGAATGTCACCGCATTGAACAATTACTTAAAATGCCCTTTGCGTTTTTATTATAATAGCTTAATTCGTGTGCCTTCTGGGAAATCAGAAGCCACTACTTTTGGTTCTGCCATCCATGATGCACTCAATAAACTATTTGAGAAAATGCAAAAAGCAGGAAACGTGTTTCCTGATAAGCAAACCCTTGTGGAAGATTTTGAATTTTACATGAAAAGGCATCGTGAGGCATTTACACAACAAGAATTTAAAGACCGAGTAGATCTTGGCGGCACTGTCTTAGTCAACTATTATGATTTTTATGTGCAAGGATGGAATAAGATTGTCGCAACAGAATATAGGGTCACGAATGTAGTCGTCAATGATATTCCATTGAAAGGCGCGATTGATAAAATTGAATTCAATGGTAAAGAATTGATAGTGATTGACTACAAGACTGGTAATATAGACAACGCAAGAGAGCAATTAAAGGGACCGAATGAAAAAAATCCAAATGGGGGTGATTACTGGAGACAGGCTGTTTTTTATAAAATACTCTTAAGACATCATCCTAAAAATTGGCAGGTTACGAGTGCAGAATTTGATTTTGTAGAACCCAATAAGAAAAAAGCATTTGAAAAAATTGCCATCGCCATTACAGAAGCAGACATCACCACAGTCCAACAGCAAGTAAAAATGGTCTGGGAAAAAATCCAACAGAAGGATTTTTATACCGGCTGTGGCAAGGAAGATTGTCATTGGTGCAATTTTGTAAAAAACAATGAACTAGCCGTAGCATTACATGCCCTAGAGGAGGAAATTTAACTAAGTTTGCAAACTATGATTCGATCAAAATTAATTCCTACAATCCTACTATGTTGTTTGACTGCAATGGCAATCATTCAAATGGGTGGTTGTGCCAATATTGTACCCCCTTCTGGAGGGCCAAGAGACAGCATCCCTCCATATGCTGTGTATGCAAAACCAAAAGACTCCAGTACCAATATTGCACCCAAGGAGATTTTGATCAGCTTCAACGAATACATTACCACCAATGGTTTGCAAGAGCAATTGATTGTCTCCCCTAATATCAAGAACAATCCTTTGGTAGATCAAAGATTAAATATGGTGCGCATTCGTTTATCAGATAGTTTAAATGCAAACACCACCTATAGTTTACAATTTGGCAATGCAATAAGAGATGTGAATGAAGGTAATATTATTCAAAATTATACCTATGTATTTAGTACAGGCAATCAAATTGACACAGGTAAACTGTTCGGAAAAGTTCAAATTGCCGAAACCGGCATGGTGGATAGTACTTTAATTGCCGTCTTGCATCCTATCGAAAAAGATTCTGCCATCTTTAAAGACAAACCCACTTACTTTACAAGAATCAATGGACAAGGCGTTTTTGAATTCAAATTTTTACCAGCAAAAGATTTTAATATCTACATTGTTCCAAATGATTACAATAAACGATATGATGATTCAACAAAATTATTTGCATTCCTAGACCGCAGTGTGGATCCGACAAAAACAAAGGATAGCATTCAGTTGTATGCGTTTGAAGCTAGTCCAAAAAAAGAAAAAAAAGCATTGAGTACAGTCGGTGCAAAAAATGCTAAAACAAAATCCCCAGTTTTAAAATACAGTAGCAATTTAGAAGGCAAAGAAAAAGATATTTTAAGTCCATTGATCTTGAATTTTGAAACGCCTATTCGCCTAAACGATAGCTTCACAATCCGCATCACCGATACCAATTTAGTACAACAAGAAGGTGCTGTACCAGCGATCAATGCTCAAAACAAGCAACAAGTTGATATTGAATTTCCATGGGAAGCCGATACAGATTACAAATTGTTAATTCCACAAAAATCAATACAAGATAGCCTCTCTAATTTTTTAATTAAAGCAGATACCATCCGATTTAAAACCAAGCCAGTATCTAGTTATGGGTCGGCCATTTTAAGAATCAATGGCTTTCAAGAATTTAATCATCCTGTGTTATTATTGATGCAGGACCAGAAAGTCAAATTTAGTTACCCAATCACGCAGAACTTATTGCGCATTGATTTATTGCCGCCTGGAGATTACCAGTTAAAATTATTGACAGATGCCAATCAAAATGGGCGCTGGGATACGGGCAAATTCATGGGTAAAAAACTGCAGCCAGAATTGGTACGCAATCTTAAACTAATTTTAAATATCAAGTCTAATTGGGATAATGAAATGAACCTCATTTTAAAACCCTAATTTTGTTTTTTACAATTGTATGCAACTACCCTCTTCCTTACTTGAAAATGCAGTAGCAGAATTTTCCAAACTTCCGGGTATTGGCAAAAAAACTGCCTTACGATTGGTATTGCATTTATTAAAGCAAGACGCATCCAGCACCATCCAGTTTAGTGAGGCATTGGTTAGAATGCGAAACGAGATTCAATTTTGTAAAAACTGTTTCAATATCAGTGATGGCCCTATCTGTTCTATCTGTTCCAACACATCCAGATCCAAGGAAACCATTTGTGTGGTGGAGAATATTAGAGACGTGATTGCCATTGAAAATACCAGTCAATACCATGGCACATACCATGTATTAGGCGGTATCATTTCTCCATTGGATGGCATAGGCCCGGAACAATTAACCATTGAACCTTTGATGGAGCGCATTCAAAAAAATGGGGTTACAGAATTGATTTTTGCTTTAAATCCAACCATCCAAGGCGATACGACCATCTATTATATTCAAAAGAAAATGAAAGGCAATGCTTGCAAAGTCACGACCATTGCAAGAGGTATTGCTTTTGGGGGCGAATTGGAATATGCTGACGAAATGACCCTGGGCAAGAGTATCTCCAACCGCCAACCCATCCAACAATACATCAAGTAATTTGTTATTTGGGTAAAGGCCTATTTTGACAATACCAATTTGGCTAAATAAATGAAAATCACTAACTTTAATGTTCAAACATTGATTTATGCATCTTAGAATAATCACCCTATTGATAGCTTGCTTTGCATTTGTACAAGTAGAAGCACAGAAAGTATATAGTACGAAAACTGCGACTGTAAGATTCATTGCGGTAGATGACAAAGACATTGACGCCACCAATACAAAAGCAGTGAGTCGTCTAGAAGCCAATGGCAAATTGAGTTTCATCATGCTCATGAAAGATTTTAGTTTCGAAATGGATCTGATGCAAAAGCATTTTAATGATGAATATGTAGAGTCAGATAAATTTCCACGTGGTTTTTTCAATGGCCAAATCACCAATATTAAATCTGTCAATTTCGCTAAGGACGGCAGCTACCCCATCATTGTGAAAGGCAATATGCAAGTGCATGGTGTCAACAAAGCCATGGAGACTAAGGGCATGATTGTCATTACAAAAGGGCTGCCTAAAGCGACTGCTACCTTTACAGTTTCCCTTAAGGATTTTGGCATCGGTGGATTGTTGATTAAGATGGTTGCCGATCAAGTGGATGTGGAAGTGGTTGCTAGTTATCAATAAGCATTGGTATTATTTTGCCATCATTTGATTCTGCCCTATCTTCGCTGCGCAACAGCAGGAGGATTTGTTTATTGTTCACCCTGCCATCCGAAAGGAGAAAAGAACTAATAAACGGTACACTTATCGCCCCCCTACTTCTTTTCCTATTGGATGCTGCATAAAATTTAATGTAGTATTATGTCAATTAAAGAAGCTTTACAAGAAAGAATTTTAGTGATAGATGGCGCCATGGGCACCATGATTCAACGTCATAAATTAACGGAAGAAGATTATCGTGGAACAAGATTTGCCAATTGGCATTCCGATGTAAAAGGCAATAATGACCTTTTATGTATCACACAACCAGCCATCGTTACTGGAATCCATTTAGAATACTTAGAAGCAGGTGCGGACATTATTGAAACCAATACCTTCAGTAGTACCTCTATTGCCATGGCGGATTATGATATGCAAGAACTGGCATATGAATTGAATGTTGCTGCAGCAAAATGTGTGCGAGATGCCATTCAACAATACAAAGTAAAACATCCCAATAGCACCGAAAAATATATTGCTGGAGCAATTGGTCCTTTGAATAAAACATTAAGTCTTTCCCCCGACGTGAACAATCCTGGTTTTCGTGCAGTTACTTTTGATGAAGTGGTTGTCGCTTATACAGAACAGATTCGTGGATTAGTAGATGGAGGTGTAGATCTTATTTTAGTTGAAACCATTTTTGATACACTCAATGCCAAGGCTGCGATTTTTGCGATCAAAGAATATTTTAGAAAAATAGGAAAACCAGAATTGCCCATCATGATTAGCGGTACCATTACAGATGCATCTGGTAGAACTTTAAGCGGACAAACTTTAGAAGCATTTTATACTTCAGTGGCGCATGCAAAACCACTGAGTGTGGGATTGAATTGTGCATTAGGTGCGCAAGAAATGCGCGCGCATATTGAGGAGCTTTCTCAAATTGCTACTTGTTATACATCGGCCTATCCCAATGCAGGCTTACCGAATGCGATGGGTGAATATGATGAAGCCCCACATCAAACTGCACATTTTATCGAAGAGTGGGCCAAGAATAAATTTGTGAATATTGTAGGCGGATGTTGTGGTACCACCCCCGACCATATCAAACATATGGCAGATAATGTACGCAGCATTCAACCAAGAAAATTACCTATTGTAGACAAAACTATTTAAGATTATGAGCGATCAAATAATACATATTAAGCCCTATTTAAGATTAGCAGGATTAGAACCTTTAGTGATTCGTCCTGAAACAAATTTTGTGAATGTTGGTGAAAGAACCAATGTGACTGGATCTAAAAAATTTGCAAGACTGATTAAGGAAAATAGATACGAAGAAGCATTGTCTGTAGCACGTCAACAAGCAGAAAGTGGTGCGCAGATCATTGATATCAATATGGATGACGCCTTACTTGAAGGTGTGAAAGCCATGACCACTTTTTTGAATTTATTGCAGAGCGAACCAGATATTGCAAAAATTCCCATCATGATTGATAGCTCAAAATTTGAGATCATCGAAGCGGGATTAAAATGTGTGCAAGGAAAATGTATTGTGAACTCCATATCCATGAAAGAAGGGGAAGCGAAGTTCATAGAGCAAGCACATATCTGTAAAGCCTATGGCGCAGCAGTGATTGTGATGGCCTTTGATGAAGTTGGGCAAGCAGATACCAAAGCAAGAAAAGTAGAAATTTGTTCGCGCGCTTATAAAATTTTAGTAGAACAAGTTGGCTTCGATCCAGAAGACATCATTTTTGATCCAAATATTTTTGCGATTGCAACAGGTATCGAAGAGCATAATAATTATGCAGTAGATTTTATAGAAGCGACCAGAGAGATAAAGGCCTTAATGCCCTTAGCAAAAGTGAGTGGTGGTGTATCGAATGTGTCCTTTTCGTTTAGAGGCAACGATGCAGTAAGAGAAGCCATTCATGCCGTGTTTTTATACCATGCAGTTAATGCCGGAATGGATATGGGTATTGTGAATGCAGGTCAATTAATTGTATTTGATGAGATTGAACCAGAATTAAAAAAGCTATGTGAGGATGTTATCTTGAATCAAAACAATGACGATAACCAAGCAACCGAAGCATTGATTCAATATGCCGATGCATTGAAAGCAAAAGGCGAAGACGCAGGACAAGTCGCAGAAGCCAATAGTAAAAAATTAGCATGGAGATCGGGTTCTGTAGAGGAAAGACTAGCGCATTCATTGATCAATGGCATTACGGATTTTATTGAAGCAGATACAGAAGAAGCAAGATTACAATATAGTGCTCCATTAGAAGTGATTGAAGGCCCATTGATGGCGGGGATGAATCAGGTGGGTGATTTATTTGGCGCAGGTAAAATGTTTTTACCACAAGTAGTAAAAAGTGCAAGGGTGATGAAAAAGAGTGTGGCGGTATTAACGCCATTTATTGAAGCCGAAAAAGAAAGATTAAAAAATGCCTCTGCCAATCCAAATGGTCAAACAAAAGGACCAGCTAAAATTTTACTAGCTACTGTAAAAGGAGATGTGCATGATATTGGAAAAAATATTGTAGGTGTGGTGTTAGGTTGTAATGGCTATGAAATTATTGATATTGGGGTGATGGTACCTGCAGATAAAATTCTTGCAGAAGCAGAAAAACACCAAGTGGATATCATAGGATTAAGTGGATTGATCACCCCATCACTAGACGAGATGGTCTACATTGCCAAAGAAATGAAACGTCGTGGCATGACCATTCCATTGATGATTGGAGGAGCGACTACTTCTAGAATGCACACTGCAGTTAAAATTGCACCAGAATACAATGATGGTGTTATTCATGTATTGGACGCATCAAGAAGTGTGACTGTGGCTGGTTCTTTATTGAACAAAGAAACAAAAAAGCCTTTCTTAGCAGAATTGGAACAAGCTTATATCCAATTAAAGACAGACTTTGACAATAAAAAAACAGTGAAGCAAAGCCTTCCTTATGCTACAGCATTAGAAAATAAAGTAGCGATTGATTGGAGCGAATTTAATAGCACTGCACCTAGTTTTACTGGTAATAAAGCCATTGAAATAACAGATCTTTCTGTGCTAGTAGAATACATAGATTGGAAACCATTCTTTATTGCATGGGAACTCCATGGTAATTTTCCAGCCATCTTAACAGATGAAATAGTAGGTGAAGTGGCTAGCAAACTCTACCAAGACGCACAGGCCTTATTAAAAAAGATCATTGAAGAAAATTGGTTAACAGCGAAAGGCGCAGTTGGATTCTGGCCGGCAAGTTCTGCTGGTGATGATGTGATGGTTAAAGACGGTTCAAATCAAGTTGACTTACATTTTTTGAGACAACAAGCAAAAAAAGCAGCAGGTCAACCGAATTTCTCCTTAGCTGATTTTATTTGTCCTGCCTCCGAAAACAAAGCAGACTATATTGGTGCATTTGCGGTGACCATTCATGGTATCGAAAAGCATATCAAAGCATTTGAGGATAATTTAGATGATTACAATAAAATTATTTTGCAAGCATTAGCAGATCGTTTTGCCGAAGCATTTGCAGAATATTTACATGTTAAAACAAGAAAAGAATTCTGGGGTTATGCCAAGGATGAGCAACTAGACAACGCGGCATTGATCCAAGAAAATTATGTAGGCATACGTCCAGCACCAGGCTATCCTGCTTGTCCAGACCATACCGAAAAATATCGCTTATTTGATTTATTGAATGCAGCAGAACATACTGGAATTAGCTTAACAGAAAGTTTAGCCATGTATCCAGCATCAAGTGTTTGTGGCTGGTATTTTGCACATCCACAAAGTCAATATTTTGGTTTAGGAAAAATACAGCAAGACCAAGTCATCGATTATGCGAAAAGAAAAAATCAATCTTTAGAGTATATCACCAAGTGGTTGCAACCTGTGATTGATTAATCTTTTTGTCAGGTATATACTTATTAGATATGTAGTTAGAATAAAATAAGTATTAAACGTCTAAATCAACTAAATTTGACTACCCAATTTGAACCTGCTTAATGAAAAACAGCTTTTACTTTTTAAGTCTATTCTTCACGCAATGTATTTGTATTGCTGCATTTGGACAATCCAATCAAGTGGCATTTGAACAAGTTCAATTGTATTCTAGTATTCGACCAGATGGAAAATATTGGCACCCTTCTGAAACACAAGTCCAAGCATTTGCAAGCATATTGGATACGGCATTATTCAATCCATTGCAACTTCAAAGAGACGCGAGCTTTCCAACTAAAATAAAAATATTAACCAAATCAAATCAAATTGGCAAAATAGTGATTGATTGGAGTCAAAGCCAAGCTGCAGCTTTTCATGCTTATTTAGAAATTTATGAATTGCAACCAGAACAAACTTTTAGCAATTCAATGGTCAATATCGACATTCCAAAAAAAGATAGTATTCAATCCACTTGGTTTTTAACCTGTACTATTTTAGATGCAACTAAAAAACCTGTTTTCCAAAAAACCATTTTAATGGGGATGATTCCAATTGCGAACCAAGGTATTGGCTATCCAATCAATATTCCAATCACTACACCTAAGAGTTTATTCAAAGCCATTCAATCTGGTGTTAGTTATTTTGACAAAGACGGAGAAGAGTTGGCCTACATTGAAGCAAAAGTCCCCATTAGTTATGCCTCTGATAATTTTACCATGTCTTTACTACATGCTAAGCCAAGAATTGCTGTAGATACAAACAAAAGTTTTATTCAGTTTACACAAGATAATTCGCGTGTTGTGCTTAGAGCACCAAATGCGATGATGCAGAAAATAGACACAAAAGACAAAACAATCAACAATCCTTTTTTTGCTATTTTACCTGAAATTAAAAAAAGGTCTAACACCTTATTTAAAGAATATTACCAAGCATTACAATCCTTAAGGAATGTGAGTGAAAATAAAGATTACACATTGGAAGCCTATATTGAATTCAATCCAATGGTCGATCCCGAATTGCGCGCTACGCCCCCTATCCGATTTTTACCAGACAGCGTCCATAAAATATTTGCCGACACCAATTTAATTGGCAGGTTTAAAGTGCTTGAGCAGAAAGTCAGTGCTGGCTTTAATTTTAATTCAAACCAAATCTACAATGGCTATGACTCAAGCTCCATCTATGCATTAAATAGCAATTACCCAAAAGGTGTGATCATTATCTCTAAATCGATTGAAGGGAATATTGGCAAGGATACCTTTAAAATTCTTTTCAACGATGATATTGATGTTAAAATAATTTACATCAACAATGTAGCAATCATGGCAGCAAAAGGAAGGAACAAGCCCAATTATATTATTCCAATTCAGCAAGGGTATCCAAGTTCAATCACATCGCTTTTATTGTTGATGGCGTATAGTGAAATTTTTCAATCGCCAAATTAAACATCCATGCGCATCGTAAGTTATAATGTCAATGGAATTAGAGCAGCCATTAAAAAAGGATTGATCGAATGGCTTAAGGATTACCAAGTGGATATCCTATGTGTTCAAGAAACAAAAGCAAGCAGTACAGATATTGACCAAACTCTTTTTACAGATTTAGGATATCATATTGCTTGGTATCCTGCCCAAAAAAAAGGATATAGTGGCGTGGCCGTATTTAGCAAACAAAAGCCCAGTCTAGTAGTACATGGCACTGGACACGAAATGAGTGATGCAGAGGGACGTGTGATTAGAGTTGATTTGGGCGACCTCACTATCATCAATGCATATTTTCCTTCTGGCACAAGTGGGGACCTGAGACAAACCTATAAATACCAATGGCTGGATGAATTTTACAATTGGGTAGAACAACTCAGAAAAGAAAGACCGAATATCATTGTTGCTGGAGATTATAATATTGCACATCAAGCAATTGATATCCATGATCCAAAAGGCAATAAAAAATCTTCTGGTTTTTTACCGGAAGAAAGAGCATGGATGGATGAAATGCTTGCAACTAATTGGGTAGATAGTTTTAGACATATGCATGAAGATACCATTGGTGCTTATTCATGGTGGAGCCAAAGATTTCCATCTGTTAGATTGCAAAACAAAGGATGGAGAATTGATTATCTTTGTACCACAAAAGAATTGTCAACAAAAATTAAAGCTGCATTTATGCTTCCCGAAATAAGACATAGTGATCATTGTCCGATTGTTGTAGAAATAAAAAAATAAATCCATGTTTGTATACAATATTAGTTTTCAAATAGACCCTTCCATTGAATCAGCATGGTTGAATTGGATCAAGCAAAGCTTTATCCCAAGCTGTCTTTCAACAGCTTGTTTTGTAGAGCATCAGCTCTACCAATTAGACCTTGCAGCAGATCAGTCCCCTACTTTTACCCTGCAATTGTTCAGCAAAGCGGCTTCTCAATTAGCTGAATTCCAGGAAAAACATGCAGAAACACTCCTTTTGAGCGTTACTGAACAGTGGGGGGAGCAATGTTTTCACTTTAATACAAGCATGAAAATTGTGAATTGATTGTGGATAGCTAGGCTCCCAAAACCCATAACTGGCCTCATTTTCATTTAAAAGATCGCTGTAATTCAATGCTGTAAAGGATTACAGCATTAGGCTATAATTATAAGTCTAAAATCGAAATATTGGATTTAGCGGAAAGCCTTACTATTTAAGGGTTTTAGTGGAAAAATAAAAATAAAAAAAACACTAAAATATTTTTTTGTTTCATCAAACTCAATAAATTTGTTCTATCGTTTAAAACTATAAAAAACACATCATGAACAAAGCAGAATTAAT
>JBILAW010000081.1:0-7904 GCA_044354025.1 Sediminibacterium sp. | reverse complement strand
GCTGTATTAACTTACAAATTACCTGCCATGAAGTCCTTGATTAAAATGGGCGGTACCAATATTATGAACACTTATTATAACACTGCACATGGTAGTCCAGCAATTGGTGGATTGTACTATGTAAGCTTTGCTTATAACGTGTTTTAAAGCTACTCAGATGGGTTAGTTCCTAATCCCTTCCCGATTTTCGGGAGGGGATTTTTTTTACATCTATTCTTAGTTTTTCCTTGATAAAACGCTATTTTTGCATTTCAAAATAAAAATGATTTTTCCATGCGATCAATAGCCTTTAGAGAAGCCTTACGCGAAGCAATGAACGAAGAGATGCGAAGAGATGAGCGCGTATTTTTAATGGGTGAGGAAGTAGCTGAATACAATGGCGCTTACAAAGTAAGTCAAGGCATGTTGGCTGAATTTGGACCAAAAAGAGTCATTGATACCCCTATTTCTGAATTAGGGTTTACTGCAGTTGCTGTGGGTGCGGCACAAAATGGATTAAGACCAATTGTTGAATTCATGACTTGGAACTTTGCAGTTTTGCCACTAGACCAAATTTTAAATACCGCCAGCAAAATGTTGGCAATGAGTGGCGGTCAAATTGGCTGTCCTATTATTATGAGAGGGCCTAATGGCAGTGCTGGTCAATTGGGTGCGCAACACTCCACCGCTTTTGAAAGTTATTTAGCGAATATCCCAGGTATTAAAGTGGTATCGCCTTCTAATGGATATGACGCTAAGGGTTTATTAAAACAAGCAATACGTTACGAGGAAGATCCAATCATGTTCTTAGAAAGTGAAGTGATGTATGGAGATAAATGTGAAGTACCTGAAGAAGAATATTATATCCCATTGGGAAAAGCAGACCTGAAGCGTCCAGGTAGAGACATTACGATTGTCTCTTATAATAAAATGATGAAGGTTGCTTTATCCACTGCAGATGAATTAGAAAAAGAAGGCATCAGTGCAGAAGTGATTGATCTAAGAACCATTCGCCCTTTAGACTGGATGACAGTATTGGAGAGTGTAAAAAAAACCAACCGTTTAGTGATCATTGAAGAGCAATGGCCTTTTGCTTCCGTGTCATCTGAACTAAGTTACCGTATACAAAAAGAAGGGTTTGACTATTTAGATGCCCCAATCAGAAGAATTACAAGTGCAGATGCACCAATGCATTATGCCCCTAATTTAACTGCATTGGCCATTCCCGATGTAAGCCGTTCAGTGAAATTGGTTAAAGAAGTGTTACAGCAATATAAGTAATTGCTAAATCCTTGTATTTAACCATTTAAACAGCCTCATTACAGCTAATAAATATTTTATTTAATATCCCTCACAAAGGGATATTTTTGTAATATCTAATTCTAAGATTATGGGCATGATCCTTTTTATCCTTTATTGGTTGGGCTGGCATTTAGGTATTTATACCATGTTGAGAAAAGCAGGTGTGCCCGCAAGCAAAGCCATCATTCCAATTTACAATACTTGGGAAGTGGTTCAACTTTGTAAGATTCCAAAAATTTGGTTTTGGATACAACTTATTCCAATTTTAGGTCAATTTGTAACCTTATGGATCACGATCCTTTTTGTGATGCATTTCAAGAGAGTGAATTTAATCCATCATACATTAACGGTGTTAGTCCCTTTTATCTATTTACCCTATCTAGGATTGGATAAAAAAGAACAATGGTATGGTGATGCAGCATTGGCTCATTACCATAAGCCAGGATCAAGAGAGTGGGTGGATGCAGGGGTCTTTGCCATTGTAGCAGCAACATTAATTAGAACATTTTTATTTGAAGCTTACGTGATTCCGACAGAGAGTATGGAAAAGACTTTATTGGTGAATGATTTTTTATTCGTTGACAAAATGACTTATGGCGCAAGAATTCCACAAACGCCATTGACTTTTCCTTTTGTACATAATACATTGCCTGGTGCGCCAACAACGCCGTCTTATTTAAAATGGGTCCAACTAGATTACAAACGTTTTCCAAAATTAAGAGAAGTCAATAGAAACGATGTGGTTGTCTTTAATTTTCCAGCAGGAGACACCATCATCAACCTGCCAGAATTCGGTTCTAAGATTCCTTATTACGATGTATTAAGAAGTCCTCAATACAATAATGACCGAGCAAAATTGCAGGCAGATTATCCAATCTTAGTGCATCCAATGGATAAGACAGACAACTATATTAAGAGATGTGTTGGTATTCCTGGCGATGTGATTGAGATTAAAAAAAGTCAATTATGGGTGAATGGTGCACCTGCATTGGTGGCACCGTTTATGCAAACAGAATATATGGTAGAAACGGATGGCAGACCTCTAGCAGAAGATTTTATTCAAGATAGTTTAGGGATCAACATCAATGAAGCGACAGCTGATTTTCAATTTGTAGAAGGGCAACCCAATACATTTAAATTAAACCTCACTGCAGCTGCTGCTTTAAGTTTAAAAAAATTGCCGAATGTAAAATCGGTTGTCTTATTTGAAGACCAGAATGTGGGCTATACTTTCCCAAATGACATCCTACACTTTCCATGGACTGCTGATAATTTTGGTCCATTACGTATTCCAAAAAAAGGAGATCAAGTGCCTTTGAATGATAGTACGATAGAACTTTATAGAAGAATTATTGAAGGGTATGAGCAACAAAAATTAACGACTCAAAATGGCCAATACTTTATCAATGGTAAAGCAGCTAAGACTTATACCATTCAAGAAAATTATTATTGGATGATGGGAGACAATCGTCATCGTAGTCAAGATAGTCGTTATTGGGGTTTTGTTCCTGAGACCCATATTGTTGGTCGTGCAGCTTTGATTTGGTTTAGTTATAGTCAATCCATTAGATGGAATAGGCTCTTTAATTTGATAAAATAAAAAGCATGCAAAAAAAATTCGAATTCGAATACGAAGAATTGGATGCGAAAGAAGCTTTAGGTGCTGAGGATTTAGTTTTATTAAATGCTGCTTTTAAAGCAGTGGACACCGCTTTTGCACCTTATTCAAAATTTAAAGTAGGCGCAGCTGCAAGATTATCAAACGGTCAAATTATTTTAGGATCCAATCAAGAGAGTGCTAGCTATCCAGTTGGCATATGTGCAGAAAGAGCCCTGTTAAATAGTATAGGAAGTCAATTTCCAAATGAAACCATTCAAGCCATGGCCATTAGTTATATGCCAAATGGTGTTGCATCAGACCATCCATTATCACCTTGTGGAATGTGTCGACAATCCCTATTAGATTACGAGTTAAGATACAAAGGCCCAATCAAGCTTATTTTAGCTGGTCAAACAGGGAAGGTCATGTTGATTCCATCCGCTTCCCATATACTCCCATTTGGCTTTACTGGCTCAATACTAGGCAAATAAGGTTTGCACGCCTAGCCCAATCCTGAATTCATGTTGAAGTAGCCATTTTTTTCTGGATAAGCCCCATGCATAACCAGTCAAATTACGATCAGAACCAATGATTCTATGACAGGGTACAATAATAGCAATCTTATTTTTTCCATTCGCAGATGCAGCTGCTCTTATCACTTTAGGCGCCCCTAATTTTTTTGCAAGTTCTGCATAACTCATTGTTTTTGCATAAGGCACTTCATATAACTCTTTCCATACCTTTTGTTGAAATTCAGTTCCTGATTGGTGAATGGGTACAGTAAATTGAGTCCTGCTTCCATTAAAGTAGTCTATTAGTTCATCTATACATTGATGAATGATCGCTGGGCTCTCGATCCCTTCTGTGTTTGAACTAGGTTCAGCGTCTTCAATAAAAGTGAGTGCATGGATGCATTCGATATCCGCAACAATTTTAATTCGACCAATTGGGCTGCTATAAATATGTTCGAATAGTTGTTGCATCCTTAGGGTAGTTTGATCCTTAGTCTAATAATTTGGCCAATGCTATTAAATCATCTTGTTTGAATTGTAGTGTAGGACTTTGAAAACACTTTGCAAATTCAAGCAGCATTTTTTTAATCACTCTTTGGTTGGAAAGGCGCTTATAATAAATTGTTTTGGGTTCAATATTGTGCCTTAAAAAATATTGGTCCATATCTTTTTGAGAAAAAGGATGTCCGGATGTGCCTTCGACATAAAATTGTATGAATTCTTGAGGGTTCGGTACAATTTCATGCGGCTCCCAGTCTGCACTGAAATAGGCAAGAATACATTGCTTTGGAATATTAATCCATTCGGCATGAATTTCTAATTGTTGACATAATTCTGCATAGATCAAGGAATTTGCAAATGCATTTCCTGGTTTAGATTGTAGTGGGGAGGATACTAAAAAATCTTCTGGATTTTCATAACCAACTTCGACCCCTTTAATTTGATAATAGCTAAATAAAATATTCCGAATGACATTTGCTTGTTCTAAAGGCGTCAAATAATTATTTAATTCAAGCCAGATATTGCGTCTAATTTTTTCTAATTGATGTCTTAAAGGGTCCAATGCTAATTCTGGGAACTGGTATTTAACCAAAATCAATGCACCTTCAAAAAGAGAAGGTTTAGGCAAGGCTGCCCAGTCCGTTAATTGTTGCTGAGTGTCTTTTAAACGAAGTCGGTAAATCATTTTTTCGATCCGCTCTAATGTTGTTTCCTCTAAAGTATTTTCCCATAGATTCTCCAAATCGGGAATGATAGGCGTGCCGTAGTCCAATAATCTATTTGCTATTGTACTAAATACTTCCTCATCAGGGTCGTCCATGAGGGTAAATAAGGCTTTTATTTCTTCATTTTTTGGCAACATGGGCAATAATGGCTTGCTTTTTCTTATTCAAATTGACAAAAAAAATAACAAATAAACGATTTAAGTTATACATCCCTGTGGATATAAAGTTGATCCATGGCATACTATTGTGCATTGTTTAACGTTGGTAGATTTTTTAGGTGGTTTTTAACATATTTAAGCCATTATCAGCCATTAAAAGACGTACTTTGTGTATTCTAAAGTCTAAACTTATCTATGCAAACTCAATCTGTTTCAGTTCCTAAATTTACGGTCGTGCAGAAGTCATTACATGCCGAATTAAAGAAGAGAGTGAACCAATATCTAGAAGAGCATACTATTCGTGGTACAGGTAATTACAAGCTCTTTACAAAAGCAGTAATTCTTATCAGCTTATTTTTAGTTACTTATGTTCATTTGGTATTTTTTACCCCACCAACAACCATTGCGATTGTGGAGTGTTTATTTTTTGGCGGCCTGATTGCAGCCATTGGATTCAACGTTATGCATGATGGCAGTCATGGTAGTTTTAGCAAATACGCATGGTTAAATAAATTAGCTTCTTCCTCTATTAGTATTCTTGGCGCGAGCCGTTTTATGTGGAGCATGAAGCATGTCACAATTCACCATACTTATACGAATATCGACGGCGTAGATGATGACATAGAAGTAGGGGCATTAATGCGTATGGCGCCAACACAAAAACATTTTTTAGTACATCGTTTCCAACATATTTATTTTGTAATTCTTTACATGTTATTGTATGTGTTTTGGCTTTTCTTTACCGACTATAATAAATATTTTAAGCGTAAAATTGGTTCCATTCCATTGAAAAAAATGGCCATTGCAGATCATCTAGAATTCTGGATTGTAAAAGTGTATCATGCAGCCATCTTTGTTGTGGTGCCGATTTTGATGTTAGGCTGGCAAGCTTGGTTGATTGGATTTATTTTGAGTACATTTTTTGCTGGCTTCATTTTAAGTATTGTATTTCAGTTGGCGCACACAGTTGAACATACCGCATTTCCAATTGCGATTCAGCCAGAGAATAGAATGCCAGACGAATTTGCAGCACACCAAATTCAAACGACTGCAAATTTTGCTACAAAAAGTAAATTGGTTAGCTGGTTAGTAGGCGGGTTGAATTTTCAAATTGAACACCACTTGTTTCCAAAAATATCACATGTACATTATCCTGCAATTAGTAAGATAGTAAAAGAAGCCTGTGCAGAATTCAAATTGAATTATATTGAATACCCAACTGTTTTAGAGGCTGTTAAAGCACATGTTCAATTCTTAAAATCAATGGGGAACCCAAGTCCATCATTAGCTTAGTATTTTATACTTAAAAAAAGAGCGCATCATTGATGCGCTCTTTTTTTTTATGCTTTCTTTTTTCTTGCAGTTTTACGAGGAGGATTCTTTTTCAATTCTTCGATAATCTCCTTCACTTCCTCAATGGTCAAGTCTTCTACTTTTTCTTGTTGCTCTTTTGTGAGTTTGAAATTGCGTAAGCCTTGCTTAATATAAGGACCATAAGGTCCTCTTAACAATTGAATTTTTTCTTTTTCAAATACTTTGATCGTACGCTCATCTTTTGCCTTGCGCTTTTCTGCAATCATTGGCGTCAATTCCTCTAGCGTAACTGTGTAAGGGTCCATTTCCTTGTTCAAAGAGTAGAACTTCTTACTATGGGCCGCATAAGGGCCAAATCGGCCAATATTTACAGAGACTTCTTCATCTTCAAATAAACCTAAGGTTCTAGGAAGCTTAAATAATTCCATCGCTTCATCGTAACTGATTGTTTCTATACTTTGAGAAGCCTTTAATTTTGCAAATTTTGGTTTTTCTTCTTCATCCTGGTGGCCAATTTGAACCATTGGGCCATACCTGCCCATACGTGCAATCACTTTCTTACCAGTGATAGGGTCAAAACCTAATTCACGTTCTCCTTTTGCGCGTTCAGCTGTTTCTAAAGTATGTTCAATGGTTTCATGGAAGGGTTGGTAGAAATTCTCCAACATCTTACTCCACTTTAATTTACCATCCGCAATTTCATCAAATTCTCCCTCAATTTTTGCAGTGAATCCAAAGTCCATTACTTTTTCAAAATGCAATTTCAAAAAGTCTGTAACGACTAAGCCTAAGTCAGTAGGGGATAATTTATTTTTTTCTGCTCCAGTGATTTCAGAAGCCGTTTCTATTTTTATTTCATCTTTTGGATTGAGGGAAAGTATTTGGTAGATTCTTTTAACACCTTCCTTTTCTCTTTTCTCTACATAATTACGTTTCATGATGGTCGTAATAGTAGGCGCATAGGTAGAAGGTCTTCCAATTCCTAATTCCTCAAGTTTTTTAACCAAACTTGCCTCGGTGTATCTAGAAGCTGGACGGCTAAATCGCTCTAAGCCAGTCATACTGATAAATTCAAGTACCTGACCTTTTGCTAAAGGAGGCAATAAACTTTCGTCTCCTTCGCCTAATTCTGCTTCTTCATCTAAATCATCATCATCTTTACCTTCTAAATACACTTTTAAAAAGCCATCAAACTTCATCACTTCACCACTAGCTGTTAAGGTATCTTTATTGGTGGAGATCTCTATTTTAGCAGTTGTTTTTTCAAATTGCGCATCACTCATTTGAGATGCGATGGTTCTTTTCCAAATCAATTCATATAAGCGATTGGTATCCGCATCGTCTACCTTGGACTCATTCATGTAAGAAGGACGGATGGCTTCGTGCGCTTCTTGTGCATTTTCGTTTTTATTCTTGAATTTTCTTGGCTGATAGTATTTTGCACCAAAGCTTGAATTGATTTCTGCTTTAATGGCTTCAACAGCAGTTTCACTTAAGCTAATACTATCTGTTCTCATGTAAGTGATTTTACCACTCTCATATAATTTTTGTGCTAGTAACATTGTTTTACTCACACTATAACCTAATTTTCTAGAAGCTTCTTGTTGTAAAGTAGAAGTCGTGAAAGGTGCGGATGGCGTACGTTTCCCGTCTTTTACAGTAATGTCTTTGACAGTATATTTTGCACCTTTACATTCGTTTAAAAACTTTTCAGCAGCGCCTGCAGTCGTTAATTTCTGAGGACCTTCCGCTTTAAATTTAACTTTCTTTTTATTGATGTCTAAGGCAGAAAAAAGAGCAGATACCTTAAACA
>JBILAW010000080.1:0-7935 GCA_044354025.1 Sediminibacterium sp. | reverse complement strand
TTCTGTGAATGGTGGTTTAACTTGGACGGATGAAGATTTTCCTACTGCACAATTATACCATATTATGGTGACTAAGGATTTTCCTTATCAAGTAGCAGGTGCACAACAAGATAATAGCACGATTGCTTTACCTAGTGAAGATTACAGACATAGAGCAGCAAGAAGTAATTCAACCAAACCAGGTATCGGCTTTGCTTATGAAGTAGGTGGAGGAGAGAGTGGTTACATTGCGCAGGATCCAAAAAATCCAGATATATTTTATGCAGGTAGTCAAGGTGCATTATTAACGCGCATCAATAGAATGACGGGACAAGTAAGAGATGTACAAGTGTATCCAAGATTTTTTTCTGGAGAAGAAGCGAAGACCTTACCAGAAAGATGGCAGTGGACTTATCCAATTGTTTTTTCACCAGTAGATCCGAATGTATTGTTTACTTGTTCTCAGCATGTTTGGAAAACAACGAACGAAGGACAGAGCTGGGAAAAAATTAGTCCAGACTTGACCTATAATGATTCTACTACCTTAGGTGTTAGTGGAGGTGTCATTACAAGAGATATGAATGGCCCTGAAATTTATGGAACAGTGTTTGCTTTAGCACCTTCTTACCAGGATGTGAATATTATTTGGGCAGGCTCTGATGATGGACTCATTCATATCACTAAAGACGGCGGTAAAAATTGGGAAAATATTACACCAAAAGATATGCCAAAAAATACGCGTGTAAGTATTATAGAGGCTTCTCATTTTAATGCAGGCACAGCTTATATTGCGGCCAAGCGATATCAAATGGATGACCGTACGCCTTATATTTGGAAGACCAATGATTTTGGAAAAACTTGGACTAAAATCATTACTGGCATTCGTGCGGATGATTATGTGCATGCGGTAAGAGAAGACATTACACGCGCAGGATTATTATATGCAGGTACAGAGCATGGCGTTTGGATTTCATATAACGACGGTGCAAGCTGGGAGTCATTAAGTTTAAATTTACCAGACGTTCAAGTATCCGACTTACAAGTAACAGAAAAAGACTTAGTCATTGGAACGCACGGAAGGTCAATTTATGTATTAGATGATATTTCTCCAGTAAGGACAAAGGATGCAGGCATTCAAGCAGGCTTACATTTATTTAAACCTTATTATGCGGTGAGGACAGTGCAAAAAGCAGTGTTTCATTATTATTTAGATGCGACTAAGAAAGATTTAAAAATTGAAATATTGGATGCAAGCGGCAAATTAGTAAATACATTCATTGGCGAATTACCAAAAGCGAAGAAAGAAAATGGAGAACCAGATGAAGATGAAGACGCTCGCAAACCAAAGCCACCGACTATTAAAACTGGTTTAAATGTATTTGAGTGGGACTTAAAATATCCAGCTGCTAGTAATTTTAAAGGGATGATTTTATGGAGTGCACCTGTTTATACAGGACCCAATGCAGTGCCAGGAAATTATCAAGTAAGAATTACTTCGGGATCACAAGTGGCTACAGAAAATTTTGAAATTAAGATGGACCCAAGGGTAAAGGATGTAACCACCACTGACATGCAAGAGAAATTTAGTTTATCGATGCAAATTAGAGACCAGGTAACGGTGGCCAATGATGCAGTCATTAAAATAAGGGCCATTAAAGAAAAATTGAATGAGGAAGCGAAGGCCAATAAAAAAGGACTATCAAAAGCCTCAGCATCTTTTATTGCGGCTATTTCACAAATAGAGGAAAATTTATACCAAGTGCGTAATCAAAGCTCACAAGACCCTTTAAATTTCCCTATTAAATTAAATAATAAGCTAGCTTCTTTAATGCGTGTAGTTGAATCTGGTGATTATAAGCCTACTGCCGGATCTTATAAGGTATTCGATGAGCTGAAAGCGGAATTGGCGATTGAAATCAATCAGTTAAATAAAATTTTATCGCAAGCAAAAATGTAAATCAAAAAGGCTTAAATACGAATCGTATTAAAAACCAGGTCTTCTAGATATTTAATAATCTCTTTTTCATCCTTCGATTTTGAAAAATCAGTAAGAGATGGCAAGTGATTCATGAAGAAGTTCTGTAAGTGTGCCATTTCAATGATGGTAGAAGCTAAAGAATGTGGGTATTTATATTTAGGGTTACATTCTAAAATAATTTCCCCAATGGTATTGCACAAGTCTTTATATGGTTTAAAATATTCTTGCTTATTGTCTTGGTTCACTTGTTTCGTTAAGAAAGCTTTTGAGCCTTCTGAAATAAGAATCTGGTGTAAGATAGACTCATCCACATGTCCTGTCATTAGATCATCTTCCACGGTGGTGGCCAAAATTGTAATTACTTTTTTAAGCTTGGATACCGGGTTCGTTAAATTTTTAGTTTGGTAACCAATCTGAAAATCCAACCACCTCCAATACCACGATATAATGTAAACTAAAAGTTTATGTTTGTTTTCAAAATACCTATACACGCCAGCTTCGGTGGTGCCAATCGATTCTGCTAATTTTTTAAATGTAAATGCTTCAAAACCAGTATCATGTATTAATTGAATACTATGTTTAATGATATTCTTGCCTAAATCAGTCCCTTCCGGATCCCTTAAATAAAGGGAGGGGTTCATATTAATTTGTAATGCTAGCTTCATAGGAGAGGGTTTACTACCAGTTTTCAAAATTAGTTAAAATATTTACAATTATTTAAGATAGTAATACTATTATTTAAAATATTATTACTATTTTTGAACCATCAACTTAAAATTCAACCAAAATGAGTCTATTTAAACACATTAAAAACGATTTGCCAGCAAGTATTGTGGTATTTTTTGTCGCTGTACCCTTATGTTTAGGGATTGCGCTTGCTTCTGGCGCTCCTTTATTTGCAGGTATCATCGCAGGAATTGTAGGTGGTATAGTTTGCGGAATGGCTAGTGGTTCTGCTTTAGGGGTGAGTGGTCCAGCAGCTGGTTTAGCTGTGATTGTATTAACCTCCATTGCAACTTTGGGGGGTTCTTACCAAGCATTTTTAACTGCAGTGGTGATTGCCGGTGTAATACAATTGGCTTTGGGATATGCTAAAGCTGGTTTTATCGCTTACTTTTTCCCAAGTTCAGTCATCAAGGGGATGTTAACGGGTATAGGCTTATTAATTATATTGAAACAAATACCACATGCACTGGGCTGGGACAAGGACGCTGTGGGCGATGACGCATTTACACAAGCAGATGGTCAAAATACTTTTACTGAAATAATGAGAGCATTTGAGTTTATAACTCCAGGCGCTTTATTAATTGCTGGCGTATCACTTGCAATATTAATTTTATGGGATACGGTACTTACTAAAAAGCATAAAATTTTTCAACTCCTTCAAGGACCAATCGTAGTAGTGGTATTAGGGATTCTTTTTAACCTTGCTTTTACCAATGGAATTTTACCATTTAGTTTAAATGCAGAACAAATCGTATCGGTTCCAGTTCCAAATTCAATGGCCGATTTTATTGGACAATTTACATTTCCTGATTTTTCTTCCATTACCAATTTTGAGGTTTGGAAAATTGCAATTGTATTAGCCATCGTAGCTAGTTTGGAAACTTTATTAAGTGTAGAGGCAACAGATAAATTGGATCCAGATAAAAGAGTTACCCCTACTAATAGAGAATTAAAGGCGCAAGGATTAGGCAATATAGTATCAGGTTTAATTGGAGGATTGCCAGTGACTCAGGTGATTGTAAGAAGTTCTGCCAATATCAATTTTGGAGGCAAATCAAAATTATCTACAATCTTACATGGTATATTTTTATTAATCAGTGCCATATTTATAGCGAGCTTATTAAATTTAATTCCGCTTGCTTCCTTAGCTGCCATTTTATTAATGGTGGGCTATAAGTTAGCCAAGCCAAGTTTATTCCAACAAATGTATAAGTTAGGCTGGGAGCAATTTATTCCATTTACAGCAACCGTTGTGGCCATTATTGCAACAGATTTATTAAAGGGCATTACCGTGGGTATCTTATTTGGAATATTTTATACTTTAAGACATAGTTACCGAAACTCACACCATGTTAAGGACAATATAAGCGATCAAAATGGCAAAACGGTACATCACTTGGTACTTGCAGAAGAAGTTTCTTTTTTTAATAAAGCGAGCTTATTAAATACATTTGAATCCATTCCAAATAATAGTAAAGTAATTATTGATTGTACTAATTCTAAATCAATTGCCTATGACGTGATTGAGATTATTAAAGATTTTGAATACAACGCAAAAACTAAGTCAATTGAAGTGGAGAAAATAAATTTTAAGCCATAGTATGTTACTGTTTAAGCGGGTCATTTTATTGCTTGGATTCGTTGGCATGATCCATTTTTCAGCTATTGGTCAATCAAACAATATAGGAACTTGGTTTGTTTATTTTGGAAATCAAAAAATCAACGATAAGTGGAATATCCAATCTGATTTCCAGTATCGTGATTATCGATTCTTGGGCCAAAGAAACCAGTTTTTAGCTAGGGCAGGTCTTGGTTATAATTTAAAACCGCAAAATCATAATTTACTATTAGGCTATGCTTATGTGGCTACGGATGCTTATGATGAGTTTGATCTAAAATCAAGTACTAAAATTGAAAACAGAATTTACCAACAGTATTTGTTTAAAAATAAGATAGGCTCAAATTCAATCACGCATCGATTCCGATTAGAAGAACGTTTTTTCCCCAATGAATTTGGTTTAAGAACAAGGTATTTTATTGCTTTACTCAAACCATTAGGGAATAAAAATTTTACTAGAAAAACGACTTATTTTTCGGCGTACAATGAGTTGTTTGTTGATATAAAAGATGCAAAATTTGATCGAAACAGATTGTATGCAGGTTTAGGTATTGGTATTAATGAATCAATAAGAGTGGAGACTGGTTATATGATTCAGGCGCAAAAAAATATTACTAGAGGCCAGTTGCAATTGATTCTATATAACAATTTGCCTCTAAAAAATAAATAAAAAGTATAATAAAAATAATTAAAATGAAAACATTAACAAAAGAAATGCAATCAGCTATTACACCAGCCCTTGCATTAGAGATATTAAAAGATGGAAATAAACGATTTGTAAGCAATCTTAAAATAAATAGAAATCTTTTACAACAAGCCAATGACACTTCCGATGGCCAACACCCATTTGCAGTTATCTTAAGTTGTATTGATAGTAGAACTTCTGCTGAATTAATTTTTGACCAAGGACTAGGAGATGTTTTTAGTGTAAGAATTGCTGGTAATGTAGTCAACGAAGATATCCTTGGCAGTATGGAATTTGGTTGTAAAGTAGCAGGTGCAAAAATTATTGTGGTATTAGGACATACAAAATGTGGTGCCATTAAAGGTGCTTGTGATAAGGTTGAATTAGGCAATTTAACAGGTTTGATCTCTAAGATTTTACCAGCGGTTGATCAAGAAATGTCTACACAAGAAAACAGAACTTCAAGCAATGCAAATTTTGTAGAAAATGTGGCTGAATTAAATGTTGGTTTATCTGTAAAAAACATTTTGATAAAAAGTCCAATTATAGCGGACATGGTGAAAAATGGTGAAATTGGCATAGTTGGTGGTGTGCATGATATCAGTACGGGTCATGTGAAATTTTTTGAATAGCGTCTACTATTCAATATGTGGAGCGCACACTAGCCCTATACAACAAGGACTTACGTAAAATCGTAGGTCCTTCTTTTTGCATATCATTTTGCAATTGATTAACTTCATGTAACATAAAATCGTTGAAAAATGGCTAGTTGGGACATATTTGGGTACATAGGAACCATAGTAATTTTATATTCATTCTTAATTGAAAATATTTTCAAGTTGCGTTTAATCAATTCAATTGGTTCAGTCTTTTGGATTATCTACGGATTTGGAATTTTAGCATGGCCTACAATCATTGTAAATAGCTGTATTTTATTGATACATACTATTTGGTTCATAAAACATAGAAAAGAGTGGCTACGCTAATCCATCATCATAATAGCCGCTAATTGTGCAATTGAATCCCAAAGATTTTGTAATCGCACATTTTCATTTTCTGAGTGCTGGTTATTATCATGATTCACCAAGCACAGATTAATCACTTTCGCATTAAGATGTTTCTCAAAAAGGTACAGTGGTAAACTACCTCCCGATGTAGGCTCTAAAATGAGTTGCTTATTAGTAGCGGATTGAACTGCTTTGATCACTTGCTGTGAAATTGGAAGATCTATTGGAGTTCTTTGTGCATTGTATCCTCCATTGACCATTTTAAATTTTGCAATTTTTGGATATTGTAATCTTTCTTCATCAGTTGGGTCACGATCAATTACAAAAAATCCCTGTTCAATGATATGTTTTCTTAACAATTCTACTTGCTTTAAATAATCTGTGCCAAGTACCTGACGTAAATCAAGCGTGGCTTTAGATTCAGAAGTAATCACATTGCTTGCATTGTCTTCTACATCTGCACATTTAATTCCATTGATATTAAGTGAAGGCCATTCAAAAGTTTCAAAAAGTGACTTACCTCCTCCGTCTGGCTGATTGATTCCCAATTCCTTTCTCATTTGTAGGTCAACAGATGGGATGGCTTTGAATGCATTTTTCTCTGAATCTGAAAAGGGTATTACATCATCATAGTATCCTTTTATTTTTACCATACCATCCTCGTCCTTCATACTAGCAAGTAATTTGGACATTGATAAACAAGGATTAGGTGCCCAATTGCCATAATGTCCACTATGCAAAGGACGCTTAGGGCCATACACAGTTAAATCAACATTTACATCGCCTCTTACTCCAAAATCAATCATCGGCAATCCGGATTGATGCACAGGGCCATCTCCAATCAACCATAAATCTGCCTTTAGTAAATCTTTATGCTTCTCAAGTATTTCTGCAAGATGCAATGAGCCAATTTCTTCTTCACCCTCAAAGAAAAATTTTATATTATTATTTAGCTTTACGCCAGTTTTCACTAATGCATCGTATGCATTGATGATGGTCATCACTCCAGCTTTATCATCCGAGCTACTTCTACAAGAGATTCTCCATTCTGGATTAAATGCCTGTCCATTTGCAGGGAATGCAATGATCTTTCCAGACTTTTCAATGGATTGATCTAATAAAACAGGTTCATAAGGCTTAATACTTGGATGCCATTTTGCAGGACTTACGGGTTGTCCATCATAATGCGCATAAAAAATGATTGTTTGTGTTGCACCGGGCACAATGACTTCCCCATATACTGCCTTTGGGCTTCCTTTGGTATTGGATTCAAGCAATTTTGTTTGAATGCCCCTCTTCTTTAACATTGTTTCAATGAACAGCGCATTTTTATCGATGTTGATTTTATCCAATGCATAGTTAGGAATGGACAAAAGACTAAAATATTCTTTTAAAATAATGCTTTCATTTTGGGCTCGATATTTATTTACTTTATCAATTGTATTTTGTGCGTCAGCCAATTTGAATGCAAATAATAGAATTATAAAAATGGATTGCTTCATATCTTATGATTTTTTATCAAGTGCTTTAAGTTTATCTTTAAAGTAGGAAGAGGTAGGATAATATTTCAATGCCATGTTCAATACTTTCATTGCTTTCACTGGATCAGGGTACCTGTCAGGCGAAGTAAGATAATGCACAAGAATTTCAAAAATATCTAGTGGCGGGTTCATTTTTAGACCAATTTTTGACTCAATCTCTTTAAAATGAGACTCAATTAAGTCTGGGTCTTTCATATAATCAAAATGACTTTTATGGTAGCCATCAAAAATAAACAGAAGTCCATTGTACCAACTCAACATTGGTATAGAAGAATGATCTGTGTTGGGTATATAATCTACTTTGTATTGCAAATTTTTTGAATTGACCGCTCCCATGGCTTTACCAATATTAAATATAGCATTCGTATGAAATTGAAGACGTCCTCCATAACTAATTGAAT
>JBILAW010000079.1:0-7970 GCA_044354025.1 Sediminibacterium sp. | reverse complement strand
CTTAGAACCCTAAATCAATGGCTATGGCAATATCAGTATGGGAACAGTCGACCTACTTTGCACCTAAGGACTTGGTGATTGTAGGCTGTGGCTTTGTGGGATTGTGGACCGCCTATGAAGCCATCCATCAAAACCCCAAATTAAATATTACCATACTAGAGCGCGGCACCATCCCTTCTGGGGCAAGCACACGCAATGCAGGTTTCTCTTGTTTTGGAAGTGTCTCCGAATTGATGTCAGATATTCAATTGATGGGAGAAGCAGCGATGCTGGAAACAGTGAAGATGCGCTACGATGGATTACAAAGAATACAAGAAGTATTTAAAGCAAAAGAGATCGACTATAACCAGTGGGGCGGCTATGAATTATTTGAAGGGGGAAAAACTAACAAGAATACAAAAGCAAGTAAAGCAAATAAAGGAGCAAGCAATCATCAAAGTGAGCTGTATGATATTTCAAAATTAGAATCCGATATTGCTTATTTAAATAAAATTTTAGCACCTGCATTAAAGACACCAAAAAAGAATGGTAAATATCTACCCATCTACACCAATGCAAGTAAGGACATTAAAAAATTAGGTTTTCAAGGTATCGAGGCTTTGGCATTTAATCAATTAGAAGGACAATTAAATTCAGCAAAATTAGTATTGGCTTTACAAAAAGCAGTGCAGGCAAAAGGTGTACAAATTCTTTTTAATACTGAGGTTAAGAAATTCAAAAGTCATAAAAAAGGCGTGACCATCACAACAAATTTAGAGGCAGTTTTAGAGACTAAACAATTTTTAGTTTGTACCAACGGATTTGCAAAACAATTGATACCTGGTTTAGATGTGGTACCAGCAAGAGGACAGGTATTTGTCACAGAGCCAATCAAAAATTTAAAATTCAAAGGCTGTTTTCATTTTGATGAAGGCTATTATTATTTCCGCAACCTAGGCAATCGCTTATTATTAGGAGGCGCAAGAAATGCAGATTTTAAAAATGAAAAAACGTACTCATTAGAGACTTCGGTTACAATACAAAAAGTGTTAGAGGATTTTATGATGCAACGCATCCTGCCTAAGGGATCTACAAAACCAAAAATTGAATTAAGATGGAGTGGTACGATGGGAATAGGTTCAATCAAAAAACCAATCATTGAACAAGTGCAGCCTAATGTTTACTGTGCAGTACGCATGAGTGGCATGGGAGTTGCCATTGCACCCATCGTGGCTAAGAAAGCTTTGAAATTAATGAAGGGGTAAATTTTATTGAAGCCTTTCTAATACTATCTTTGCGCCATGGGTCAGAAGAAATTAATCAAATTTGCAGCAATCAAGGAATATAACAATGTCTTGGAGTTTCCACAGGACATGCCTGGGAAATGGGCTGCGTTTTTTGATGCATTAAAAAAGGGGACAAGTTCAATTGAAATAGCCAACTTGCCAATTACCGAAGGCAAACTAAGCTCAAATACACCCCTAGTTTTAGAACTTGCTTGTGGCCGAGGAGAATATGCTGTTGGCTTGGGCCGTATGTTTCCAAATGAAAATTTTATAGGAATAGATTTAAAAGGCAATCGTATCTGGAAGGGTGCAAGTATTGCCAATAAAGATGGTTTAAAAAACATAGCCTTTGTTCGTTCACAAATAGAACTGACCTCAAATTACTTTGCAAAAAACGAGGTAGATGAAATATGGATCACCTTCCCCGATCCTCAACTAAGATGGTCAAAAGCAAAAAAACGCTTGACCCATCCTAATTTTTTAAGATTATACCAACAGTTTTTAAAAAATAGCAATGGAAATGATAGTGATGCAGTTGCTGGTATTGTGCATTTAAAAACGGACAGCCCCCTACTCTTCAATTTCACACTAAAAGTGATCGAGTTATATGGTTTACATCTGATATACAAAACAGACAACCTATACGCCGAACAAAACATCGATCCTCGTTGTTTAATTAAAACATACTACGAAGGATTGGATATCGCACAGAGTAACAAGATTCACTATATTCAGTTTAATATTGACAAAGACCTTCCTTTAGAACTAGACGAGGTTTTAAAAGAGGCCATCAAAGACATCCCAATGGATGCAGGTGAATTGATTAGAATGGAAGCAGAAGCGGCAAGAGCAAAAAAAGAAGATTAAAAAATGATTGAAGGCGTACATTATTATATAGACCCAAAAGGCAAATGGGTATTTACTGCAGCTTATCACGAAGGCAGAGGTTATTGCTGTGGCGAAGCCTGCAAGCATTGTCCATTTGACTATGACGCCGTACCTGAGCCAATTAAAACAAGAGCACAATTAATAAGAGCCGCAGCTAGTAAAACTGCACCGGAAGCATATCCAGAAAAACAAGTTGACATAGAGGATATTAAAAAGCATTTGTAAAATGCAATACACACCCAAGACTAAAGACTTTTTTCAAAACGTATTTGATGTAGTACGTTTAATTCCCAAGGGACGTGTGACAAGCTATGGCGCTATTGCAAAATATTTAGGCACAGGAGGAAGCTCAAGGATGGTGGGCTGGGCGATGAATGCATCGCATGGCGTAAAACCAAAAGTACCTGCGCATAGAGTCGTGAATCGCAATGGCATGTTAAGTGGGAAAGCACATTTTGAAACGTCTACAACAATGCAAGAATTATTAGAGAAAGAAAAAATAAAAGTCCAAAACGAAACTGTCTTGGACTTTGAAAAATTATTTTGGGATCCTGCGAAGGAATTACAATTCTAATCTTTTATTCTACAACCCTAAAGGTATATTATCTCTTATTTATCTATCTCTAGTTTTAACCAATATTAATTATAATACTGCTTAATCATTAAGTAAACTATTGGTCCAGTCACTGCAACATAAAACCAGATAGGCCATACTTTTTTAGACAATGCTTTATGCGCTGCAAAATCACTCGTTAGAGCCCTGTATGCAGTGAATAAAATAAATGGTAAGCTAGTTGCAGCGAGTACGATATGCGTACCTAATAAAATTAAATAGAAAGGACGGGTATTACCTAGCAAAGCTTTTTCTGCATCATCCACTATCCCATCAAAATTGGCATCACCAAATTTGGCTTCTCCCGCTAATAAATGGTGCGCGATATAAGTCACTAAAAACAGCAAAGAAAGCACCATCGCTGTGAGCATACTAGACTTGTGTAAGGTGTAATTTTTTTGCTTGACCGCAATCAATCCCGAAATTAATAAAACAGCCACTGCTGAATTAATGACCGCGTTAATCAATGCAAAAATATGTTTGTCAAAAGGTAGTTCAACTTCTAAGGTAAATTTGCTTAGAAAAGTCACTACAGCTAATACGATCACAGAGAAAACACCAATTAAAATATAGGCTAATTTGTCGTTCTTCTTTAATACTGGTTCTAACATACTATTTTATTTATTATTTAAAATATCCTTTAAGATTCCGTAAGCCATTGTTGCAATAAACACAATCAAACCTACTCTAATTTCTTGTTTATACTTAGTTTTAAATTCATTCCAATTCATACAATGAATATTAATTTTTTAATCTTGTCTTTGTGAAATAGTAAACAAAACTCGATACCATTAAGGCAATCACTAACCATAACCAACTTAAGTCAACAATATCTTGAAATACTTTACTCTTTTTAGTTTTGTCTTTCTCTAACATTAAGTAGCCCACATCTTTTGCAAGTTTTAACATTGCTGCAGAATCCAGGCCATTGTAATAACCACGCACTTGCATTTTTTTGTCTATCAAAACAAAGCGACTAGTATGCACAAAATCGGGAGAGACAGGTTCTGTACTAAATTGATCCACCTTCATTTCCTCAAATGCAAACTTATAAATTGAATCTCTACTTCCAGTTAACAACCACCAGTTGTCAGCAGACACGCCCATTTTATTTGCGTATTCTCTAATCACTGGAACAGAGTCGCGCTCTGGATCTACAGAAAAAGAAATGAATTGAATAAAATTCGTGTCCAATACTTTTTTACGACTATTGCCTCCTCTTGTAAAGGACTGTTGCAATTTCGCCATATTGGTAGTTAGCTTTGGACAGATGCTTCCGCAACTTGTAAAAAAGAAATCAGCAATAATGATCTTACCAGCATGTTGGTATAGATTCACTGAATCTCCTAACTGATTCACCAAACGAATATCTTTTGTGGTATGCCAAATGCTATCATCAATGGTCTTGCCTTTTTCTACATGGCTCACCACTGTATCCAATAAATAATGTCTTGGCATAGACACTGCAGTATCGCTTGCAGATTTAAGCCATAGATAACAACCAATAGGTATGACTAGGGCGATTATTAAACCGTAAATAGATTTTTTAGACATGCTGTTGATGAGGTTATTAGGATGTAAAGTTACAACAAAAAACCACCCCAAATAGTTGGAGTGGTTTCGAATATTGTAAGAAATCAAGCCAGAAAAGGCGAAATTTCAAGACCCTTATGCTTTAAAGATTAGTGCTTAGTCTCTTCGTTCTTGGTCTCGTGCTTAGTCTCATTCTTTTTAGTAGAATCAGTACTGTGCGCTGCAGAATCAGTATGAGCTGTACCAGCCGCGCCTGCTGCTTCATGTCCACCACCGTGTGATCCGCCATGTGCTGGTTGTTCTACCTTAATCGTTGATTGCTCTTTGTAATATGGATTATAGGTATTGCGTAAATTTCTGAATGAATTCCCGTCTGCTAAAAAAGCAACGATGAACCAGATGAATAAAGTAAGTGGCACCACAATGGTCATAATCAAGTTCTTTACTTCATGTTTTAAGTGCATAAAGTACGCCACGATGTAAAATGCTTTTGCCATCATCAAAATCACGATTGTACCCTTAATACCAAGCACCAAGGCTTTACTTTCCATTCCAATCATCCAGAAACCCAAGATCAATTCAACAATTGTTAAAACTGAAAGGATGATGGTAACTTTTTTAATTTCTGCAATAGCACCACCATCGTGCTCTGCGTGTGTATCATTTGTATGTGACATAGTTCGTTAATTCGTTAGTTAGTTCAAATTCGTTATCGAGATCGAAATAGGTTTATAATAAGTAGAAACAAGTAAATACAAATACCCATACTAGATCTACAAAGTGCCAGTAAAGACCTGCTTTTTCAATCATATTGTAATGACCTCTTTTTTCAAATTGATTGGTCAATGTCATGATCAACATAATAATATTAATCAACACCCCACTGAATACGTGGAAGCCGTGGAAACCAGTAATCGTAAAGAAGAAGTTCGTGAAGTTGCTCGAAGAAGCTGTTCCATCAGCATTGATGAAAGGGTTTCTTCCCCACCAAGCACCTTCATGGAATAAGTGATTCCACTCCCAAGCTTGACAGCTTAAGAAAGCGATACCACCAATAATCGTCCAAATCATATTTCTAACCACGCCTTTCTTATCCATATTGTGACCAGCATGTACCGCTAAAACCATGGTCACAGAACTTACAATCAAAATAAAAGTCATCACCGATACAAACACCAACGGCGCATTAATTCCTTCTGGCGCAAATGGGAAACTTTTAAAAACTACGTTTGGGTCAGGCCATCCGTTCGTAGAAAAACGAACCGTGCCATAAGAGATCAAGAAAGCGCCAAAAGTAAATGCGTCACTCATTAAAAAGTACCACATCATCACTTTTCCGTACTCTACACTAAAAGGGCTTTTTCCACCACCCCATAATTTTGCTTCATTTGGCGAAGCGGTTGTTGTTGTTGACATGTTCAGTTTCAATTTCAGTGCAAAAATATTGGTTTTTAGTCTATCCTACAAATTGTAGGAACACAAAAAGGTAAATCCATAGTATATCTACAAAATGCCAATAAATGGACGCTAATTCCACCGGCAAGGCATTGTAAAATTTTGTCTTCACAGAATAAGCTCTTAAAAAGATGATTGCAAGGGCTATGACCCCACCCACCACGTGGAGGATGTGTAAGCCAGCGATCACCAATAAAAAAGAACTCGCTGAATTGCTTCTAGGACCAGTTAGGGCGATGCTATTGGCCTCTAAAGCGCTAAAGCCCATCATTTGTGTGACCACAAATACAAGACCAAGTAACACGGTTAAAGTAATGAACCCACGATATTGACCCATCTCACGTTCTTTGAACTTCTTCAAAGCCATCTGCATGGTCACACTACTTAGTAGAATGACTAATGTGGAGTACCAGAACACCACCGGCAATTCAAAGTCCAACCAATTGGCTTGTCCTTTTTTTACAATATAAGCACTGGTCAACCCTGCAAAAAGCATGATGATACTTCCTAAACCTACCCAAAGGATAAATTTATAAGGATGCGCTTTTTTTATTTCTGTACTCATAATCGTTCTTTAAATTTTATTCGCCATTAATGCCAAATACACAATTGGTAAATAAATGTAGCTGCTAAACATCACGCGACGTGCCGCAGGCACACCCATGTTTTGATATAAACGCACACATTGTACCACCATAAAAATATTCGCCACCAAGACCACCCACATACTCCACTCTCCCGTAATTTTAAAATAGTTTGGCAAGAAACCAATTGGCACCATCAATACCGCATACATCACAGCTTGTAAAGCAGTGAACTTAGTAGGCCCTTTATCTGCTGGTAATAATTTAAAACCCACTTTAGAATAATCCGTATGTGATACCCAAGCAATCGCCCAAAAATGTGGGAACTGCCAAAGAAACTGAATTAAGAATAAAGCGTAACCACCAGCGTTCGAATAAGTTTTGCCATCTACAATAAAAGTTGCAAGCGGATTGATTTCATTGGTTGCAGCAACCCATCCAATTAAGCAAGGTATCGCACCCGGAAAAGCACCAACCAACACTGCAATTGAATTGACTTTTTTGAGTGGCGTGTAGATGAAAGCGTATAAGAATAAACTTAACGCACTCAACACGGCAGACAAGGTATTGAATTGATACGCCATTAAACCTACGCCAACAATACCTGCGACAATCGCAAATGCATACGCAGTTTGCTGAGACATTCTACCCGAAGCCACAGGACGATTCGCTGTGCGCTTCATCTGTGCATCTGTGTCTTTTTCTACTGCCTGATTAATCGCATTGGCACTTCCCGTAATACAAAGACCTGCAAAAGTTAAGATCAAAATATTCCACCAATCAAAAACTATAATATTAGGAGCAATCTGATAACAAATTACACATGTGAAGACCACCGTAAAACTTAAGGTGAACTTCATCAACTGTGCGTAATCTTTTATAATTGCTTTCACAGTTTAGTGTGTCGATTCATCCGCACCAACAGGTGTTGTTTGTTGAATGAAATCTTTTCCATCCTTACCGTAATCATATGCCCAACGGTGTACTTCTGGTATTTCACCAGGCCAGTTACCGTGACCAGGACGAATAGGCGTAGTCCACTCTAATGTATTAGCTTCCCAAGGATTTAAAGTAGTCACTTTACGTCCTTTGAAAATAGAATAGAAGAAGTTCATCAAGAATAAAATTTGCGCAGCAAACACAATCATAGAAACAATTGTGATAAACTTATTCAATTCAGCAAATTGCTTGAAACTTTCCCAAATACTAAAATCAAAATAACGACGTGGCATACCTGCTAATCCTTCGTAGTGCATTGGCCAGAAGATCAAGTACGCACCAGCCATCGTTACCCAAAAGTGGATATAACCAAGTGTGTTGTTCATGAAACGACCATACATTTTAGGGAACCAGTGGTATACACCAGCAAACATACCAAACATAGATGCCACACCCATTACAATATGGAAATGCGCAATTACGAAATAAGTATCATGCAAGTGAATATCTAAAGCAGCATTTCCTAACCAAATACCTGTTAAACCACCAGAGATAAATAAACTCACAAAACCAATTGCAAATAACATACCAGGTGTGAAACGGATATTACCTCTCCACAAAGTGGTCAACCAGTTGAATACTTTGATAGCAGAAGGAACCGCGATTAATAAAGTTAATAGTACGAATACAGAA
>JBILAW010000078.1:0-8076 GCA_044354025.1 Sediminibacterium sp. | reverse complement strand
AACAAATTAAAAAAACTGAAAGGGCTTAAGTTCACATTCCCCTCTAAGTCGATGGTGGATGCAAAGCAGATGGGCCTAGGCGCAATCGCATATTGTAAATACTGTTGTATTTCTTGTGTGCTTAGTTGATCCGTGTTTAATGTTAACATGAAAATATTAATTCAATTATTTTTTTTGTGCCAAGATAGACCAATCAGTTGCTTCGGCCTTGATGGTATTCACTAAAGTACCCAATCCGTCGATGGTCATTTTAACGGTATCATTTGCTTGCAACCATTGTGGTTGGTAATTTGGATCATGCAATTTACCAGTTCCATTTAATTCCAAGAAACAGCCAGTACCAACGGTTCCAGACCCAATCACATCACCAGGGAAAACGGTCACTCCATAAGAACATCTTTCAATGATCTCTGCAAATGTCCAGTCCATATCTTTTACATTTCCTTCTGAAACTAATTTGTCATTCACCCAGCACTTCATAGATAAATTATAATTATTACCAACATGCCCTTGTTTTGCAGGCACTAAGTAAGGACTCAATTCATCGGGTGTCACCAACCAAGGACCAATCACCGTAGAGAAATCTTTTCCTTTTGCTGGTCCTAGGTTTAAAAGCATTTCTTCCATTTGTAATTTCCTAGCACTTAAATCATTCATAATTGTAAAGCCAGCAATATAAGCGTCTGCGTCTTTTGCTTTGATGTTTCGACCTTCTTTACCAATCACAATCGCCACTTCTAATTCAAAGTCAAGTTGTTGAAAATGATCTGGCATACAATAAACATCGCCAGGACCTTGAACTGCATTGTGGTTGGTAAAATAAAAAATAGGGTACTGATCAAATTCTTTAATCATCTCTACCCCTCTGTTTCTTCTTGCCGACTCCACATGCTGACGAAATGCATAACCATCCCTGCATGAAGTTGGACGAGGCACTGGTGCTAATAAAGTGAAGTCCTTCACAGGCGCTATATTCAAACTTTTGTCCGCAATTTTTGAAACTTGCATTTCTGTTTGTTGAATTAGATCAGTGCTAGATTGAATAAAATCAATGATGTTTTTTGGCAAGTTTTCGTTCACAGATTGGAGATTGTAAAGGCTTTCATTCACAATAGCACCTAATTGGATTTCCCCCGCTTTTAAATAACTAACTAATTTCATTGATTATCAATTGTTTATAATGTAATTCATTCAAAAAAAACGGCTTTTTTAGCCGGATTCATCTAAGTAAAACAAAGTTAAAAATAAATCTTTTATAATTTCCTAATAATTGTTAGTATTGTATTCCTTCAAAATCTAAATTATGCCAATATACCACAGTTTGGGAGAGATTCCCCATAAAAGACATACCGCATTTAGACAACCCAATGGAAAATTGTATGCAGAAGAGCTTGTGTCTACCGAAGGTTTCTCTGGTATGTATTCTTTAGTATACCATACGCATCCACCTACTTTTGTAAAAGCATTAGGTGAGCCTTATTCGGTGGAGCCAAAAATTGCAAGAGAAAAACATTTGCGTCATACAAGTTTATTAGGCTTTAATATTAAAGCAGAAGACGATTATTTAAAAAGTAGAAAACCAGTTTTAGTGAATGCTGATTTGCAAATTTCTTTGGCAGCACCAAGACATTCTATGACCGATTATTTTTATAAAAATAGTCAAGCAGATGAAGTTATTTTTATTCATAAAGGATCGGGTACTTTACAAACAGGATTCGGTAAAATTAAATTTTCATACGGCGACTACCTTGTAGTACCTAGAGGCACTATTTATCAAATAAAATTTGATGACGAAAACAATCGTCTATTCATCACTGAAAGCTTTAGCCCTATTCGTTTTCCAAAGAGATACCAAAATCAATTTGGACAATTGATGGAGCACGCGCCCTACTGTGAAAGAGATATCAGAAGACCAAGTGATTTAGAAACTTTTGATCAGGAAGGAGATTTTAAAGTATTGATCAAAAAACAAGGTTTAATTTACCCTTATACTTATGGCACACATCCTTTTGATTTTATAGGATGGGATGGCTACCATTATCCATGGGCATTTTCGATTCATGATTTTGAACCCATTACAGGAAGGGTGCATCAGCCACCACCAGTGCATCAAACTTTTGAAGCGAAAAATTTTGTAATCTGTTCCTTTGTGCCGCGTAAATACGATTACCATCCTCAAGCGATACCTGCACCCTATAATCACAGCAATGTAGATAGTGATGAAGTGTTGTATTATGTGGATGGCGATTTTATGAGTAGAAAGTCTGTGGTGCAAGGCCAGATCACATTGCATCCTGGAGGAATTCCTCATGGACCACATCCGGGCAGTGTTGAAAAATCAATAGGTAAAGAAAAGACAGACGAATTAGCAGTGATGATAGATCCATTTAGACCATTAATGATTACCGAAGAGGCATTGTTAATTGAAGATGAAAATTATCATAAGAGCTGGCAGCATAATATTGAGTAAAAATATCGAGTAAAATAAAATTATAAAAATAAAAAATGGAAAGCAATTCGAATGATCAAGATTTTTTACCCTTGCTTGGTACAGATTATGTAGAGTTTTATGTGGGCAATGCAAAGCAAGCAGCACATTATTATAAAACAGCATTTGGCTATCAAGATTTTGCATACAGCGGCCCAGAGACGGGCGATAAGGAAAAAGTATCTTATGTTTTAATGCAGGATAAAGTAAGACTTATTTTAACCACACCATTACATCCAAGTTCAGTGATTGCAGATCACGTGCATACACATGGAGATGGCGTAAAAGTTATTGCATTGACTGTGAACGATGCTTATGATGCTTTTGAACAAACCGTAAAAAGAGGTGCTAAGCCTTATATGGAACCTAAAACCATGCAGGACGAAAATGGTGAAATTAAAATGAGCGGTATCCATATTTATGGAGACACGGTGCATTTATTTATTGAGCGTAAAAATTATAAAGGTGTTTTCATGCCTGGCTTTAGAAAACATGAAAGCAATTATAAGCCTTCTGCAGTCGGTCTTAAGTATATAGACCATTGTGTGGGCAATGTGGGTTGGAATCAAATGAATACCTGGGTGAGTTTTTATGAAGATGTCATGGGCTTTAAAAATATTTTGACATTTGATGATAAACAAATTTCAACAGAGTACTCTGCGCTCATGAGTAAAGTGATGAGCAATGGGAACGGATTTGTAAAGTTCCCTATCAACGAACCAGCAGAAGGAAAAAAGAAATCACAAGTAGAGGAGTATTTAGATTTTTACAAGGATGCAGGCGTCCAACATATTGCCATTGCCACAGACAATATTGTAGATACTGTTACACAACTTAGTAGTCGTGGTGTGGAGTTTTTAAATATACCATCCACTTATTATGATGATTTGTTAGATCGTATTGGACCAATTGACGAAGATGTTGCACCACTAAAGCAATTAGGCATTTTAGTAGACAGAGATGATGAGGGCTATTTATTACAAATATTTACAAAACCAGTAGAGGATCGACCAACCCTATTTTTTGAAATCATACAAAGAAAAGGTGCAAAATCTTTTGGTGCTGGTAATTTCAAAGCTTTATTTGAAGCACTAGAAAGAGAACAAGACCTAAGAGGTAACTTATAGTAAGTTCGGTTTAATCAAAAGCCATTTCTGGGATCTCACCTTCAATGATGAGGTTTCCTAGGGTGGCTTTTTTGATTGTTTCAACAGAAACACCTGGTGCTCTTTCCAGTAATTTGAAACCACCCTCTGGTAAAACAGCAAGGACAGCTAATTCTGTGACTATTTTTTTAACGCATCTAATACCAGTCAGTGGCAAAGTGCAATTGGGTAATAATTTACTTTCTCCATCCTTATTGACATGCTGCATGGCAACAATAATATTTTTTGCAGATGCTACAAGGTCCATAGCACCGCCCATGCCTTTCACCATTTTACCAGGAATTTTCCAATTGGCGATATCCCCATTTTCAGAAACTTCCATGGCACCTAAAATTGTTAAATCTATTTTTTGTGCATGAATCATACCAAAGCTCATAGCGGAATCAAATAAAGCTGCACCAGGCAACATGGTAATGGTTTGTTTACCAGCATTGATTAAGTCAGCGTCCACTTCTGCTTCTGTTGGGAAGGGTCCCATGCCTAGTAGCCCATTTTCTGATTGAAAACAAACAGCAATATTTGTTGGAATATAATTGGCTACAAGCGTTGGGATACCAATGCCTAAATTAACGTAAGAATTATGTTGTATTTCTTTTGCGATTCTTTTTGCTATGGCTTCTTTATCTAACATGGTATAAAATTTGAGTCATCCATTATTTTGAAATAGTTTTCTTCTCAATGCGTTTTTCGTAATGACTACCTTGAAAAATTCTGTGAATATATACCCCAGGCACGTGGATTTGGTTGGGATCTAATTCACCTGGTGCTACTAGCTCTTCTACTTCGGCAATGGTAATTTTACCCGCCATTGCCATCACCGTATTAAAATTGCGCGAAGTCGCCTTAAATATTAAATTACCTGCAGTGTCGCCCTTCCAGGCTTTTACAATGGCAAAATTTGCTTCAAAGGCTTTTTCTAATAAATAATCTTTGCCATTAAAATTTCTTATTTCTTTTCCAATCGCCACTTCTGTTCCAATGCCAGCAGGTGTGAATATGGCAGGCATGCCATATCCAGCAGCCATGCATCTAAAAGCCAATGTGCCTTGCGGAATTAATTCTACATCAAGCTCACCTGATAATAATTGTCTTTCGAATTCTGCATTCTCCCCTACATAAGAGGAAACCATTTTTTTAACTTGTTTTTGTTGCAACATTAAACCAATTCCAAAATCATCTACCCCTGCATTATTAGAAATACAAGTCAGGTTTTTGATCCCTTTTTTAACCAATGCAGCAATACAATTTTCCGGAATACCGCATAAGCCAAATCCACCCAACATGAGTGTGTCTCCGTCTTTGATATCCGAAATGGCTTCTTCTGCATTAGCCACTTTTTTATTGATCATACGACTCTGCTTTAATTGAAATTTTTAATTTTAAAGATTGCTCGATTAAAAATAATCTATTGAACTGATAAATCAAATGATATACCAGTTTTGTTAAATTTTAACATGAATGACGTCTTGACAACCCCATGAGGCCAATATTTTACTAAAATTTGGCTTTTTTGAAAAAAACAGCAATAAATAGGTAATTGGAATTAATTCTAGTTGCAAAATGTACAAGAAAAAAACGTAAATTGAATAGTACTTAAACCATCCTTTATGAAAAAATTTATACTCGCCATTAGTTTTTTTGCATGCACTGCAATTACAGAAACCGTTATTGCCCAAGACACTGCCTCGATTTATCGAAAACTTGATTCTATTGCAGTGATCGATCAAAAAGTGATGATGCCAATGCGTGATGGCATTCGCCTAGCTACAGATATCTATCGCCCAAAGGGTGAAGGTAAATATCCAATTGTTTTTTCTCGTACGCCCTATAATTTCAATACTTGGGTAGATGGTAAAATGACCACCCGTACTTTAGAAGAAGCATACCAAGCTGTTAGTCGCGGTTATGCCTACGTAGTTCAAAATGAGCGTGGACGATTTTTCTCTGAAGGTGAGTGGGATATATTAGGTACGCCTATCACTGACGGCTATGATGCCCTGGAGTGGATGAGTCAACAAAAATGGAGTAATGGTAAAGTGGGTTTAATAGGTTGTTCTTCTACTGCCGAATGGCAGATGGCTGTCGCTTCTCAAAACCATCCTGCATTGGCTGGTATGGTTGCTCAGGGTTTTGGAGCTGGTGTGGGTAGAGTTGGTAAATTTATGGAGCAAGGTAACTGGTACAGAGGTGGTGCGCAACAGATGTTATTCACGCCTTGGTTATATGGTACACAACACGATAAAATGGCTCCTCGTCTACCTATAGGCATTGAACAAAAAGACTTACAACGTATTCAAAAGTTTTATGACATGGGACCTGAAATGCCAAGAGTGGATTGGGCCCAAGGTTTAAGACATTTACCAGTGCAAGACATCATCAAAAATGCACAAGGAGCGGATGGTGTTTACGAAAAAATGGCAGTCAGAAAACCCAACGATCCAGCTTGGTTCAAAGGTGGATTGTACCATGATAATATGCCAATGGAAGTACCTTCATATTGGTTCGTAAGTTGGTACGATGTGTCTTCTGCACCCAATATTGCTTTATTCAATCATGTTAGAAACGCAGCTAGATCAAAAGAGATAGCAGACAATCAATACTTAGTGATAGCGCCAGTTTTACACTGCTCTTACAAGCGTGCAGTTGAAAATACAATCGTAGGTGAACGCAGTGTAGGTGATGCAAGATTAAACTATGATGATTTAACATGGGGCTGGTTTGATATGTTGTTGAAGGGTGAGCAAAACGATTTTAAATCAACACAGCCGCGCGTGCGTTACTATACAATGGGATCTAATAAATGGCAACAAGCCACTTCTTTCCCTTTGCCTAATACAGAAATAAAGAATTTCTTTTTATCTAGCGCGGGTAAGGCCAATACAAGAAATGGTGATGGCGCTTTATCTTTAGTTGTGCCTTCAAAAGATGCTCCTGATGCATTCACCTATGACCCAATGAATCCAGTCAATTCATATGGAGGTAATGTTTGCTGCACAGGTAATGCTGTGCAAGGCGGTAGCTTTGACCAAGCTCAAATGGAATTAAGAAACGATATTTTAGTGTACAGTTCTGAGCAATTAAAAGAAGGCGTTGAAATCAGTGGCTTTATAGAGTCTACCCTATTTGTTTCTTCAACTGGCCTAGATACAGATGTGACGATTAAATTAATTGACGTTTATCCTGATGGCAAGGCTTATAATTTAGACGAAACAATTCAACGCCTTCGTTACAGAGAGGGCTACGATAAGGAAGTGTTCATGGAAAAAGGTAAAGTATACAAAGTTGATCTAACGCCAATGGTGACAAGTAATTATTTTGCAGCAGGTCATAAAATACGCATCGAAGTATCTAGTAGTAATTTTCCTAGATTCGATCGTAACCTAAACACTGGAGGTAATAACTACGATGAGACGAAAGGTGTAGTAGTGGAGAATAAAATTCACCATTCTAAGCAATATCCTTCGGTGATTAAACTACCTTTTATAAAGCAATAGGTTATTTTAAACTTGCAGAGGGCAAGGTAAAGCCCAAGCTCTCTGCACACCAAAGTACATTCATGATATAATATCTATTTTGGTCGTAGAATAGTTGTATGCTATTGATCCCTCTATTGGTGATAGGTCCATTTTTTGTTTCCCTAGTTTCGTATGTACTAAACACATGTGCAATGGTTCCAAATGAAACCAGTTCATGCTTTAATTCTTTTTCAAAGAATCCAGTTTTAATGCGGGTGCTAAAAAAATTAATATAGTCGTCGGGCGTCATAGTTCTATAGCCAAATACACCTGCAGTACTTTTATTTGTTGGAATTAAAAAGGCGTCTTTCGCAAAAAGATATTTGAATCTTTCCCAATTACGAGCCTCACCAGGTTCGCCAGATATGACTTCGTACAATGCACTGATAATAGCAGTTTCAGAACTTACATCTTTAGTGTATTGATCATTCACAGATGTAGTTGGTGCTTGTGCTAAAGTTAAGCTACTCATGCAAGTCAGTAAAACTGTCGTGATAAAAAAATGCTTCATAATTTTTTATTTTAAATTTAAGATAATTTTTTATAACAATCCAATACAAATTCGATACTAATAGTTGTAAAATAAAAAGAGGTCGCTAATGCGACCTCTTTTGTAATCAATCTATATCAATTACCTAGTTCCCAGCATCATATAGATCCCAGTTGATTTCTGCCTGCGGACGAGGGAATTGTTTAAATATAGTTCCTTTATCAAAAGATGTTGGAATGGTATTTAAAATATCATACCTGCGCGCATCAATCCATCTGTGGCCCCATGGCTCTGCCCAAAGAGAATACCTGCGTTGGTATAAGATTTCATTGATCAACGCATCTTTTGTAGTTGCACCAGTATAGCTTCCAATTGTTGCAGCAGTTCTAATAATATTAATTGCATTCACTGCATCTG
>JBILAW010000077.1:0-8366 GCA_044354025.1 Sediminibacterium sp. | reverse complement strand
GGTCAATTTTACTATTTTTGCAGCCTGTCATCGAAAGATGCGGGCCTATAGCTCAGTTGGTTAGAGCACCTGACTCATAATCAGGGGGTCCCAGGATCATGCCCTGGTGGGCCCACAGCCGAAAGGCAACATTATCAAGGGTTTATGCTGTTAAAAGCGTAGGCCCTTTTTGTTTGGAGTAATTCTCGGCCAGGTTTGGGCCAGGTTTTATGTTTTTAGAGGGAAAACAGGGGTTATTCTAGCTGAAAAGTGTAACATATTGGACCTGTTCAAATTAATTAAAATCATATATTTACCATACCCCAAAAGCATACTAAAATCAATTGTATGAAAAATGTAATCTTCATTTTGGGAATGTTGTTTGTGATTAGCTGTACTAAAACTGAGGCGCCTGTAACTCCACCTCCTGTTGTTGTGAAAGAAGAAACTATCAAATTTAATGTGACGCCAAATAATGACAATGGCACTATTACTGTAAGTAAAGACACTTTAAATTTAAGTATTAACATTTCGTCTAAAGTGCCAGATAATGGAATAAATATTCAAATAGAATGTAAAAGGACATTAGATGATAAAGTAGTTCATAAAATAGATAGTAATTCAAAAGCTAATAAACTTGAATTTGTAATTCCTAGTTTTGGGATAAAGTCAGATTATACACTTAAAGTCACTGTAAGTTCAAAATCAAATACTCAAAACGCAGATACAAAGACAATTCAAATTGTTAGAAATAGAATTATCACAAATTTTTTAAAGCCTTCTTACGATTTATCAAATGTAAAAATTTGGCAAGAGTATCCAGCTGGATATGCAACTGTCGCTCAAGTTGATTATGATGGTGATGGCTTTGAGGATTTTGTCTGGTTTGAAGGTTATGATGTTAACAAAACATATAACTGGCCTGGCCCAAATTTTGAGAAGTTTAATGGATCAAAATTTGTGAAAGATCAAGTTACTTTTCCAGGCAAACAATTATTTGCAGAAAAGATTTTAGTTGGTGATTTTAATAATGATACTTATCCGGACTTATTTTTAGTTTCACATATTGATGAATGGGCGGGATGCACAAATTGTAAACCTACTCCTATCAATCCGCCCCATATCATTTTTAATTCTCCTAATGGATTTAATGTTGTAAAGTCATTTACTGATATCCCGGGTGATTGGACGCCAGGATGCTCTGGAGATATAGATAAAGATGGTGATTTAGATATATTGATTTTTTCACATCATCAATCCGTTAGTCCTAAACCAAGAGCATTAATTAATAATGGTTCTGGTGAGTTTACGTATTCTGATTTTGGAATTAGCAAAATTGAATGGGCAGATAGAGCAGAATTAGTTGACATGAATAACGATAGCTTCTTGGATCTGATAGTAAATGATGTAGTAGATGAAAATGGATATGCTAATCGATTTAGAGTACTTTGGGGCAATGGGGGGCCCTTTGCTGAAACAAATAGTATTCGTCTTCCTTATTCAAATAAGCTTTATATGATTAGTATTTCAGCTGAGGATTTAGATAATGATAATAAAAGAGAGATTATAACTGTTGGTGGAAATGAGACAGGCCGTTGGGAAATTAATATTTTTAAAACAACCGATTTTAAAAATTATCAAGATGTGACTTCTTTACTTATCCAAAATAACTTAAAGACAGCAACTGATGGAATTATGAATGGAGATGTTAAAGTACAAGATTTAAATGGAGACGGTAAACTAGATATTTTTGCAGCAGATAGACGTCTGAATTTAATATGGCAAAAGGATGTTGATGGAGTGTATAAAAGGAAGCCACTCTAAATTGTGATACAAATTGTATGAACTTTGTATAGGAATAGAATTAGAAAACCTAATTAAATTAATTTTTAATCATATATTTACCATACCCCAAAAGCATACTAAAATCAATTGTATGAAAAATGTAATCTTCATTTTGGGAATGTTGTTTGTAATTAGCTGTACTAAAACTGAGGCACCAGTAACTCCACCTCCTGTTATAATTCAGGAAGAATCTATTAAGTTTTCAACCAATCTCGATACTGGTACTTTTAACATTTCAGATACCTTGCCATTAGTTATCAATGTTAGCTCAAAAATTCCTAATGATGGTATAGTCTACTCCATTACCTCAACCTGGGTAGATAGTTCAAAACAAATTTTTAAACTAGATACAACTTTGAATCAATCAAGTTTAAGTTTAAAGATACCAGGTCACAAAAGAATGGGCAACTACTCTATTTTAGTGAACCTTAGTTCAAAAAAGACATCAACCAACAATAGTTCTAAAACAATTAGTGCTATTAACATACCAATCATTCCTGCTGTGAATGTTGACTTATTTCCAGACTTAAACTGGAATGATCATGTAGCTGGGAAAAATACTTTATATGATTTTAACCAAGATGGCGTCCCTGATATCATTACCTACAAAAGAGTTTCGGAAAAATCTACCTTGCCTGCAATTTTTGAAATCAAAGATTATTTAGGAAATAATATTTATTCATTCAATCTTAAAAACTTTAAACCATCCATTAGGGACTCACTTCACCATATAATTATAGATTACCGTGATTTAAATAATGATGGATATTTTGACTTTGGCTTATCGTATATGGGTGAGTGGTGGACTGGACAAAATGGACTAAGTCCAGTAAATTATATTGGTAATTATATTTGTTTATTATTATCCAATGGCAAGTTACAATACCAGCCTTTAGAAATACTTGATGAACCTAATAAGGCACTATCATTTAATTTAACCATTTTTGACTGGGACTTTGACGGGAAGGATGATGTATTGCTTTCGGATTTAAATAGAGGAGATTATTTAAAAAATTTAGGTGATAATAAATTTCTTAGAAGTAAATTGAGTAAAGCTTTATTTAATCAATCAATTGGAAATAAATTAGACTTTGATAGGGATGGTAAAATTGATATGATAAATCTATATATAAATCAACTAGATGAAAATAATCGTTATACATCTACAGACATGTCTCAAACATTATCAGTTTTGTCAAAAAATGGAGTTACAAACTATCCAGTCATAGGGAAGAAACTTAATAAATATATTTACTTCATAGGGGAAGTTGAGTCAGTTGAAAGAGTAAACTTAGTAGACGGCGACGGAGATGGTGATTTAGACTTAATCATTGGCAGTGCCTTATCTAAGGTAAATGCAGGATGGGATTATAGACAAGAATACTTTGAAAATACTGGCAGTCAATTTGAATACAGACAGAATTATATTGAAAATGATAAATCTTTAAATGGTGAACTGCAAGTATGGACATACGATATTGATAATGACGGTGATTTAGATTTATTTTATCCGACATACAAAAAAAGCAACCTAAATGGTCCAAAAGGAGGGGTATTTTGGTGGGAGAATACAAAAAAGGGATTTAAGATCAATAAAAATTTCAAATTAAAATATTAATGAGATCAAACGGTATAGAATACCAATTGAACTTACATAATCAGGAGTCCCAGGGTCATCCCTAGTGGGCCCACAGCCGAAAGGCAAGATTTTCAAGGGTTTATGCTTTCAAAAGCGTAGACCCTTTTTGTTTGGGGTAAGTCTCGGCCAAGTTTGTGCCAAGTTTTGTGTTTTTAGATTGAAAAAAGGGTGAATTTTTTACCATGTACACTCCGCTTCTGTCTCCACATTCCAAAAGATTCCCGTTTTGAAATCACTTGAGATAAATTGAAATATTTTTTGAGCAGATTCTTCAGGTGATAATCGTCCATTTATATTACTCTTTGCAATATTCGTTCTCACCCAACCTGGATGCACAGAAGCAACAAGTTGTTTACCCGTCAGTCTATTACTCAAAATTTTGGTATACATATTGAGTGCAGCCTTGGACATTCTATATGCAACTGAATCAGTTTTCTCACAAACATCAATTGAACCCATCTTAGAAGATATATTTACGATTTTACCTCCAACATTCAAGTACTGAAGCATTTGTTCGGTGAAAAATGTAGTTCCTGTCACATTCACATCAAAAGTTTTCTTGAAAGAAATTTCTTCTGGCAATTCAAAATCTAAATCAGGACCGATACCTGCATTATTAATTAAGATGTCAATTTTGATATTATCAGATTGAAAGTTTTTTTCAAATGCAGCAATTGAATCTAAATTGGAAAGTTCTAATGAGCAAGATTTGTAATTATTCTCATTAATATTATCAATACCTGTAGTATTAGTTCCAATAACTCTATAACCATTAATTAGTAATAATTTAGTTAAAGCATGCCCAATGCCTTGGCTTGTTCCTGTTATCAAAACCGACTTACTCATTTTGTAATTCTAATTTTTACAAATATTATTTTTGAAAGATATAAATTACTGCTTCTTAATATTCTTAATCTCTTTCAAATCAGCAATATCCTGACTTCTGCCTGACGCAGTTTTGTTAACTATAAATTCTTTTAAACCTATATACTTTACTTCAATCCCATTTACATCTACTAGTAATTTATTTGGAAAAGCATCTTCAAATTTTACACCATCAATGGTATTCAGAATGTCAATTCTAAGTGGTGGGTATCCTATTTGTGTTACATAACCGGCTTGCGTAAAATCAGATTTTGTTAATCCTAAACTTGCTAATCCGAATTCTTTTATGGCAATTACTAATTTTTCAGCATTTGTTTCTGAACTATTAATCCAAATATCTAAATCACCTGTGTGTCTTGGTTTACCATGAAATGCTAGTGCGTATCCACCAACCACCATATAATCAACTTGGTGTTTATTAAGGAGCTTTACAAAATCTTCAAAATCTTGGGCTAATGTCATGCTTTCAGTTTTCTTCTTACTACATGTGACTTATCCATTCTAGTAGTTTTAAGATCTACAGTTTGTGATATTAAAAATGTCACCGCTTCAAGCCTTTTTACCAAAGGTTGCGCTAACCAATAATTCAAATCATTCATTTTTTCATCCAATGACTTAAGTGGTGCTTTATGTAAAACTGGTGCAATATTCATATTCGGAATTGACTATAAAGTTACTTAAAATAAGGCGTTTTTAGGTGCTAAATCCCGGCCAGGTTCCTGGCCAAGTTTTCACCAAAAACGAGTTAAAAGGGGTGAAATATGAGAAAAATAGATCTATTTCAATCTTGTATCCTATTGATTATCAATGAAAGAAAAGGTATAGAATATCACTTTAAACCCTCATAATCAGGGGGTCCCAGGATCATGCCCTGGTGGGCCCACAGAAACAAAAAAAGCCCTCAACGAAAGTTGGGGGCTTTTTTTGGAGTATTATGTAAATAATTTTAATCCTAGAAAATTATAGAGGATTGATTTTAAAAAGAAAAACACAAGTATTTGGATTTATAAAATAACCATCACTCATAAATTTATCTTTGTTTCTTGATAGATATATTTTATCTGTATTTATTTCGTAGTAAGAAACATATCTATTGTTAATATATTTGTTTGTTCGTTCATAACTTCTTTTTTTATCATAATTACCATTATCACCCCAATTTGATAGTTCCACATTTAATCTAATAATTTGATCGTCAGTTAATGCTATATAACTCTCCTCACCAATATTGATTATTTCCCAGACAATATCTTTTGCTTTACTATTTTCTCCATCCGCTTTAACCTCCTCGTTTGCTAAATTAATGATAGCCTTGTCTCTCATATTATTTGAACCCGTTTTACTTACATTAAATAAGAAGGATTCCTCGGTACCCTTATTTATAAATTGCATTGTAAATAGTTTGTTTTTTAAAATTTCAAAAGTTGGCATTTTTTTATTCAAAAAATTACGTTCTCTAACCTCTAATACAGACGCTGCTTTTAAACCATCTCGAGAGTTGTCGGGGTCTGTGTATTCGCTTACATTGCTAGTCCAAAAACTAAAATCTCCCGCATTTAATATTTCAGGTAATGAAAGGACTCCGCCCTTTTCTTCTTCATCATTATCATAATAATTATTATTTCGATTTTTATAATTTACATCTCCAATAATAATTTTTGAAAGATTAAAAGAGAATCTATTATTCATTAAGGGACTAAGGTCAAAAAAATATTTATTTAAAAAATCATTTGGATTTGACTTATTAATTATTATGTCGGAGTTTATGTTGTTTGTGGGCCCGGGGTTGTTTTCATTATTATTTTTACTACTACTTAAAATTGTATTTAATTTAGATAAACTGGTTATCGTTTCATTCAACTTGGAAATTGAATCAGTCACATTGCTTTTTTCTTCCTGTAATTTGGAAATTTGTTGTTGTTGTTGCTCAATTCTAATTTTTAGAATTTCAATTTTCTTTTCCGTTGCGGTCAATTGGTCTTTTGTTTCAGAGAGCCTTTGATTATTTAATTCAGCGCCACTTTTCAGTGTTTCTAATTGCCGCCTTAAATTTTCTTTGCTATCAACTAAAACAACTATTTGTTTTTGAAGAGAATCAATATTAAATTGAAATTGATCAATAGCTGTGCGCAATTCCTTTTTATTCATTTGTTCAAAATCCTGTCCATTTAAATTCATCGAAAATATTAATATTCCAATAAATAAAGACAAAGTAAATTTTAATAGCCTCATTTGATTTGCATTTGGTTTTCAAATTTACCAAGTAATTATATATTAATAAAAACTAATTTACTAAATCACTAAATCTTTTGAACCTTTCGGAACAAATTCAAACATACATTGTACAAGGCATCTTATTGGTAGCAGGTGGTTTGGCTATTAATGCTTTTTGCCAATACCTCCATTATGGTTATAAATATTATAATCATAAGTAGTCAACTATTTTCGCTATTACTTGATTTTTATGTTTTTTAAAGAACGCTTGAGTTTAAAACAGTGGATTGGACTGGTTTAAATATGATTAGCTTTTTTGTGGTGGCTGCAGCTACATAAACCCTTAGGGGTTCTAAATTTGCTGACCATACAAAGCAATTTGGCGGATGGATTTTAAAATTCGATGGCGCTATAGCTCGGTTGGTAGAGAAAGGAGTGAAAATCCTTGTGTCCCAGGATCATGCCCAAGTGGGTCCACAACCGAAAGGCAACATTTTCAAGGGTTTATGCCGTTAAGGCGTAGCCCCTTTTTGTTTGGGGTAGGTCACAGCCAGGTTTGGGCCAGGTTTTCACAAAAAACGGGTTAAAGAAAGATAAATTTTGAGAAAACAAACTCTATTTAAAATCAATAAGATTTGAATAACTAATTTAAATTTTCATTTATTTCATCAACCGATGTAATAATAATTGGTTTATCTACCTTTTTCTTTTCTTTCTTTTGTATAGATTTAAAATCCTCAATGATAACACTTTCCATTGCAATCTTTTTAACTGCATTTTGAATATTAATATCCTCAAATTTAATATTATGTTTTTTCTTCAGTTCTTTTTGTAAAAACAATACTACTTCTGATGAGAATAATAACTTAGAAAGATTTTTTGGAGAGAGTGCTGAGTGTCTATCCCATAATACTTCTAATCCTTTCTTCAAAACTGAATCTTTATGTAAGTATTGCAATTGTTCAGCAGTTCCTTTTATATTAGATAAATCAGATAAATTTAAAGAGAATACTAATTCGTGAGATATAGGTTTTTCAAATAAAACTTTGTACAATTCAAATACTCTTCCATTTGTTAATAATACAAAATCAATCCCTTCATTTGCACCATAGTTGATTGATTGTCTTAGATGGTTCGCAGATAAATTTAAGGATAACGCTTTTACTTCTACTAAGAAATGCCTCTTGCCACCAATTTGTATAACATAGTCAGCATATGTACCTTTAATCATATACTCTGTCTTTACTTCTGATAATGTTTCATAACCAAGCATCTCGGTAAGAAAGTGATTGATTAATAGTCGTGTTCCACTTTCATCTAATTCTCCTAATGGTTTATCTAAGAACTTCTTTTTATAATCTTTAATTGATTGTGTAAATTTTAATAGTTTTTGTGTTGATAGCATAGTAGTATGTATTTTAAATTATTTACTTAGCATGAGTAACCTTAATAGGGTTAACCGAAGTTAAATCAAAATATTATGAAAAATAATAATAAATAATATTTTCATAATGTTACCTACTAGTCCATTTTCAAGTATTGGCAATATATAGTCCTCCTTTTTAAAGGATGGGCATTTTCGCTTTTTAATGATTTTAACAATCACTTGAACCAAAATGGCTAGGGAGTTGTTCTTGAGTATACATTGCTTAAAATATAAATATTTAAATAAAAAACATAATTGCAATTTAAATTTAATAGCTTTAAATATTATTTATAATTTAAATATGTTTCAAAAGAAGTTAATTACCAATCTATGACTAGGCTAATCATCATTATATTCTTTTTAGTAGGATGCTCCAAA
>JBILAW010000004.1:0-27182 GCA_044354025.1 Sediminibacterium sp. | reverse complement strand
TTATGAGGTTGGAATGTACGTTTCATAATATACTTTTTTTTGCGGGTTATTAGGATTATTCCTATCTGCCCTTGAGGTTTAATACTTTATATTCAAATCCGTTCTTATAGCAGTCACCATACCACTAGCTGTGAAAGGACGGCAAAAATAGGGTTTTTTTTGAATTTTTAAGCTAAATCTGTGTGATTTGCAGCAATTTTTTGGCCAAAGAACAAACTTCCTTGTTCCTCAAAGCTGGTAGGATTGTCTGTAGTGAAAAACTGTAGTTGCCCATTTTTGCTGCATTTTTGGTCCATTTCTGGGTGATTTTGCAAATAGGTAGCTAAGCTCTTTGCAACAATATCCCCTTGGGTCACTAATTTGACATGTTCTGGCAAGAAGCTTTGTATCTTTTTTTCCATTAATGGATAATGGGTGCAGGCAAGCAATACAGTGTCTATTTGGGCCGATTGAGCAAAGAGTTGGTCAATGTATAATTGTACAAAATAATCGGCGCCTAGGCCATCTTGTTGCCCATTTTCGATCAATGGCACCCACATTGGGCAGGCTTGTTGAAAAATGGATGCATCTGGTGCAAATTTTGCCAATTCAATAGGATAACTCTCACTCTGTATCGTACCTGTTGTTCCTAAAATACCAAGGTGATGGGATGAGGAATAGCTGCCTAAGATTTCTGAACTAGGTCTGATGACACCCAATACTCTTTTATCTGGTGCAAGATGGGGCAAATCCAATTGTTGGATATTTCTAAGTGCTTTTGCAGATGCTGTATTACATGCTAAAATGACTAAGCTACAACCTTGTTTAAAAAACCATTCTACTGCTTCCAAAGTATAATGATACACTGTATCAAAAGACCTTGTTCCATAGGGCGCACGAGCATTGTCTCCCAAATAGAGATAATCATATTGAGGCAGTTGCTGCTTCAATTCTTTTAAAATGGTTAAACCACCATAACCACTATCAAAAACGCCAATGGGTGCTTGCATAAAATAGGTATTCCCTGATTTCGTAAAACTAATACACCCCGTTGTAAAACAACGAGGTGTATCAAACTATTTTTGTAAAAAAATTATCCTTTTTTAGCTGGAGCTGCTGGCTTAGCGGCGCCACCTGTTGCCGCTTTGAAAGCATCTTCGATGTCCTTAGGAACTGGAAGCTTTAATCTTAAAGCTACACGGATCGTTAAGTTGTCAGCGATAGATGGTTGAGCATAAGGAGACAAAGCGTCTGCCTTCAATACCAAATTGTATTTTTGCTCTGCTACGACTTCACTTAGAGCTTGTGCAATTTTTTGTCTGTAAGGTAACAATAAGCCTTCTTGCTTTTGCTCCATCATTTGTTGTTGGTATTGTTGCCAGTTGATCAACTTGTATTTTAAACGATTTAAATCCTCTGTCGCCATTTGTAGCGCCTTTGGTCTTTTAGACAAATCAGCAGAATCTCTTCTGTAGATACTATCTTTTACTTGATAATCCTTTAAAGTGTAGTTGTACTCATCTTGTAAAGTATCTTTTGCATAAGAGTTTAATATAGTATCTAATTTTTCTTGGATACCAGTAAATAAAGCAATTACGCTTTGGTCATCGAAATAACCAATTTTTGTTTGTGCAGTCGCACTGTTACCGAAAGCAGATGCCACTAACAAGATGGCTGCAAATAAAACTTTCTTCATGTCTATTTTTGTTTGTTTGTTTAATTATTGATAACCCCCAACTCTTTTAAAATATCATCGCTTTTATCCAACTTAGGGTCTGCAAATATAATGGTAATTCCTTCACTTTTATCTAAAATGAAGTCATACGAACGAGCGGTAGCCATTTTTTGAGCGGCATTATAGACCCTGTCTTGTATTGGCTTCACTAATTTTTGACGTTCCTTGAACAAATCCCCCTCATAGCCGAATCGCTTTTTTTGCAGATCACGCAAGGCCTTTTCTTTCATAAACAACTCATCTTCACGCTTTTTTCTCAAATCTTCGGACAGCATAAACTGCTCCGCTTCATAGTTTTTGTACATTTTGTCCAAGATCATTTGTTGCTCATCAATTTCTTGTTGCCACTGATCCCCCAAGGCTTTTAATTTCTTATCCGCTTCCTTATATTCAGGAATTCGGTCTAATATGTACTTGGTATTGATGACTGCATATTTAGATTGTGCTTTTGCAGTAAAAGCTAAACCAAGGAGTAAAACACCCAAAAAAAACAATTTGTTATATTTCATAATAGAGGTATTTATATGTGGTAATGGATTGGTATTATTCAGGTTCAAATCCTAACATAAAGGTAAATCTAGCCGCGTCCTTCAATGAATTGGTTCCATCTAAACGATCTAGACCAATACCATAATCAAATCCAAGTAAACCAAACATTGGTAAGAAAAAACGCATGCCCACACCAACTGATCTTCTCAGTTTAAATGGATTGTAATCTTTCATGCTGTACCAACCATTGGCTGCTTCAAAAAAGGTCAATGCATAAATGGTACTACTTGCTGCTAAACTTAAAGGATACCTAAGTTCTACAGCATACTTATTAAAAATGGTAAACTTCTGTCTTGAAGATTGTTGATCAGGATTGATTTTTGGATTAGAGGATTCATAAACAGGATATCCTCTTTGTGCAATGATATCGAAACCTAATAGTGCAAACTGATTGCTTAAACCTGCATCCCCCACCTGGAAACGTTCGAACGGAGAGATGGCTAAGTCAGAATTGTACCTTCCTACGAAGCCATATTTTGCAGCAAACTTCAATACGAATTGTTTGTTACGATCTTCCCCAGCTGGTTTACCTAATGGCACAAACCATTCTCCATTAAAACGCCATTTATGGTACTCCAATAATTCGTATGGATTTTCCTTGAAAGCGAAATTAGGATCAAACAAAGAATATGGAGGCGTCAATTGACCACTCAATAAGAAAGTAGAACCTGTTCTTGGAAACAAGGGTTGATCTACAGAAGTTCTTTGTAAGGCAATTCTAAAGTTCAAATTATTAACAATACCATTGTCAAAATTAGGAAGGTTGAAAGGGTCAATCGCATAGTTCTTTAAAGTATAACGCGTGTAGTTTAATCCCATACTTAAAGAGAAAAAGTCATCCGGCCATGACAATTGACGGCCAAAAGAAACGGTTGCACCAGTGGTCGAAATGTACCTTGAATCAGCTGCGTTTGGATCATACATGCCTGTCAATTGATCAAAGGTTTGCCCGAATTTTGTATTGTATACACTTACTGTTAAACTATTGCGCTTGATGCCCCCAAACCATGGCTCAGTGAATGAGAAATTGGTAGATCTAAACGCTTTACCATTACTCTGAAAACGGATACTTAATTTTTGCCCATCGCCCATTGGCAATGGATCCCAGGCCTTCTTATTGAAAATATTTTTTGATGAAAAGTTATTAAAGGTCACACCCAAAGTTCCAGTCAATCCAATGAAACCACCCCATCCAGCACTTAATTCTAATTGGTCACTTGATTTTTCTTCTACACCATAATTGATATCTACTGTTCCGTCTTCTGGATTAGGAATCGGATCTATTTTAATTTTCTCTTGGTCAAAATAATTTAATTGTGAAATCTCACGTTGAGAACGAATCAATAATGAACGACTAAATTTATCACCTGGCACTGTTCTAATTTCTCGACGCACCACAAAGTCTTTCGTTTTTTCATTACCTGCAATACGAATGGTTTTAATAGTTGCTTGAGGACCTTCTTGTATTCTTACTTCAAAATCGATGGTGTCATTGTATACGGCAGTCTCAATTGGGTTGATGCTAAAGAACAAATAACCATCATCTTGATAAATACCACTAATGTCTCCACCTTCTGCTGTAGGTGTTTTACCTAATTTATTAAAAAAGATTTCTCTGTTGTAGATATCTCCTCTTTTAATATTCAATATGCTTGATAAAACAGAATCAGGATATTTTGTATTGCCTCTCCAACTAATATTACCAAAGAAATACTTACGTCCTTCTTTGATTTGCATATCAATATTTAAATGCCCCACAGCATTATGATAGATCGTGTCTTTTTCAATCACTGCATCTCTAAAGCCTAAAGAATTATAGTAGTTCAATAAATTATCCTTACTCTCATCGTATTTTTTGATATCATACTTTGAAGAAGAAAAACCGATTCTTGCGTAAGGGTTTAATATTTTTTTTGTTTTTGAAAAAGTTAAGTACCCGCGTTCTTTTAAATATTGATCAAAAGTATATGGAGATGTTTTTACAATGGCAGGCTTGTCATTCACCGGAAATAAGGTTAAGCGAGATTTTTCATGGATCTCTTTTAAACTTTTCTTTAATTTAGTTTCTTCAATTAGATTACCCCCAAAATTGATATTATTGATTCTTACTTTTGGTCCTTTGGTTACGATAAAATCAAGTACCAATTGATTTTTACGAATCGAGTCTTTTGTTTCTTTGATACGAACACTCGCATCTTGAAAACCTTTTTCTGCATAGAATTTTTTAATGCCTTCGATCGCAGTAATGCGCATATTATCAGTAACAACTCTATTAGGTGTCAATCCAGTTTTGCCAGAAAGTTCTTCTGTCTCTGATTTTTTAATGCCTGTGAAATTAAATCGCGCCAATCTTGGTCTTTCCACCACATTGATTTCAACATCAATTTCAGTCCCTTTTACATCGGTTAAATAAACACTTACATCACTGAAATAATTTTGATCCATTAATTTTCGAATGGCTTTGGCAAAATTATCTCCCCCAGGCAAGGTCACTTCATCCCCCTCGTTGAGCGTGGATAAGGATAACAATAAGTTTTCGTCAAAGAATTGGTTACCAACAACTTTAACAGCACGAATCTTGTACTTAGAAGGTGTTTTTTGATTTAAGATCCCCAGCAACTTAACATTGATCTGGCTAACTGAATCCTGCCCTTTTTGGTCTTGGGCAAAACTAGAGGTGGATAAGATAAGTAAGGAGAGAATTCCTATAGTAAACTGGGTCAATTTCTGCATCTGCTAGTGGGCTATATATGTATAATTTATAAGAGGCGCAAATTACTCGTAATATTTCAAAGTCTTTGTTAAAAAGCCAAAAAAACAAGTTAATAATTTATGTATCTAGGTTGATTTGAGCACTAGTTTTACCAAATCGGCGTTCCCTAGACTGATAATCCATAATCGCTTCAATAAAAGCATCTTTCCCAAAAGCTGGCCAACGCGTTTCGGTAAAATAAAGCTCAGCATAGGCCAATTGAAAGAGCAGAAAATTACTAATTCGGTGCTCACCGCTGGTTCTGATCATGAGCTCAGGATCTGGGAAGTCTTTGGTAGATAGGGATTGTACAAAACAGGCTTCATCTAGCTGCATTGGATCCAATTTACCTGCCTTAACCTGCTCAGCAAGGGACTTAGCAGCCTGGATAATTTCCCATCGACTGCTATAACTTAATGCAATAACTAATTGTAAACCAGTATTTTGTGCAGTTATAGTGGTTGCACTAGCCAGGGCCTGGCGTGCTTCATCTGGCAAAAGATCTAGGTTGCCTATGAAATGAAGTCGAATATTATTTTTATGCAAATCCGGTACTTCTTTGCTGATTGTATCCACAAAAAGGGACATCAAACCCAATACTTCAGCCTGTGGTCGATCCCAGTTTTCCGTGCTAAATGCATATAAAGTAAGGTACTGAATGCCTATTTCAGTGGCCGCCTCCACCACTTTGCGAACGCTGATCACGCCATGATAATGACCATATAAACGATCCTGCCCCTGTTCCTCGGCCCACCTACCATTCCCATCCATGATGATCGCAATATGTTTGGGAAGCTTATGTAAATCCAATTTGTCCATATTGTAAAATTAAGAAAATCAGCAGGTTATTTCCCCTTAAATTTAAGTCTACTAAAGAATCCGGACTTTTTTTCGCTAGATTCTTTCTCTTTACGGCTAGATGATTTTGATTTTTTGCCCGGCTTCCATTTTTCTTCACCATAAATTTTTATCAAATTATAAGAGACCCCGCCTTTAACAGAGAAAAACTGATCCTTCCAGGATCGACTTCCTTGGTAATTAAGCACAAGTTGACCATCTGCGATAAAATCTAATTCATCCGAATTAACAAAACGGTATTGTGTTTCTGCAAAAAAATTCAATCGCTGTATTAAATTAAATTTAATACCTAATTGTATAGGGAAATTAGAATACCCTTTTTTCTCTGTTGGAATTGACAACACTCTACTTTCTCCTACACTTGATTCAATCATATAACCAGCTCCTATTCCTAAATATGGTGAAAAGCGATAGGCTTTGTTGCCAGGTATAAATCTTGTGAAATAAAATTCGCCCATCAAACTGATATCGTGGAATTGTCGTAAAAAATTAAAGTCCCTACTAGTCGCGTAATCATTTTTAGAAGTAAGATCGTCCGCTCCTAATTGAATCTGTTCGTAATTCAATCTAAAGCCAGCATAATCGTTAAATTTTTTCTTATAAAACGCCCCGAAATTATTATTGAATTTTAAAATGTCTGGAGCGATATCACCTCTATAACTTGCTTGCCCTGCAAACACCCCAATCTCTCCTCTGTTTTCAATCAATTGCAAATGCTGAGCTTGAGACAAATGCGTCATGCCAATCAAAAAACAAAAAATATAAAATTGCTTTAGCATGCTTAATTTCTTTTATCTAAGCCCCAAGTCAATTTAGTTCTTAAGGTAGACAAATAACTATTTTCATTCAATCTAATAAAATGCACAGAGAACGCTTCCTTCTTGACTGCAATCTGAATTCCAATAGGCACAATTTCTTTTCTTGCGTCTAAAGCGCAAATCAATTCCTCTGTTCGTCCTTCAATTTCAAATGAAATCACTGAACTGTCTGGAACCACTACAGAACGTACATTTAAATTATGTGGCGCTACTGGTGTAATGACAAAATTAGATGAGTCAGGAAATAAAATTGGGCCATTGCAACTCATGTTATAACCAGTAGAGCCAGTAGGTGTGGCAATGATTAATCCATCTGCCCAATAGGAATTTAATAATTCTCCATTTAAATAAGTGTGAATCTTGATCATTGGAGAAGTATCACGTTTATGAATCGCAAATTCATTTAATGCAAATGGTGCGTCCTTAAAAATTGGCAGGTTGCTATCAATGTGAATTAAAGATCTTTTATCAATGACATAAGATCGATTGACTAAAGCCTCGACCATGATCGCTAGTTCGTCCTTAGAAATCGTTGCTAAAAAACCAAGACGTCCATAATTAATCCCCAAAATTGGAATCAGGGTATCGCCCACTAAAGTAATGGCATCTAAAACGGTTCCATCGCCACCTAAAGAAATTAAACAATCAATATTATTATGTAAATCAGATGAATGCTCAAATACAATAAGTGAGTTTTTATCTGCAGCAGTCACCAAATTAAATTTTTGGATTAAATCGGCATAAATATAAATGGTGAAGTCATGCTTTTGTAATTCAGCAATCAAGTCATTTAAAGACTGTTGCTGATCCAAGTCGACGCCTCTACTATAAATGGCTACATTCATGAAACAAAGTTAAAAATTAATCCCGCCGTGCAAATATAATCCTTTGTCCCCCAATTGATTGATACTATACTCCATATTTAACACAAAATCATAAATACTAATAAGATCTATTCCAATACCGGCTGTTCTTAACAAACTATTAGCCAATGGATTCGCCTTATTTTTTTCGGAACTATAGACATATCCTAATTGCGTAAAAGCCTTTATCCAAAAAGTATATTTAACAGATGGGAGGAATTTTTTTGTCAAAGGATTAATGATCGTATAGGACCCAATTCTTTGATGTATTGCAGCTTTAAATAAGGTTGCTGCGTTGCCATCCACTACATAATAATCTAACCCATCCATTTGCATTAATCCATACCCCATTAATTTTCGATCACTGTAATTAGATTGTTGCATTGTTCGCCCTATCGTCAAAGATTCAGCCAGGATAAAACGAGCAGGTGTAATAGGATGCGCTACGATCTGTCTAAATTGAATTGCGGATAAATTACTTTCTTTTGAAAATCTTTGAGATAAAGCAATTTCAGTACTAGCTCCCTTGGTAGGATAGGCATTGTAATCGAAACGAATTTTTGAATAAGACCAATTAAGATCTACATAAGAAAATGATTTTTTATGATTCGGTAAAAAATTGGGCGCAATCGCGAAGGCAGAATCTGATATGGATTCATTGCCTATTCCAACTTGCAATGCATGTCTTTCAAATAAATTGGGACGATAGGTTAAATTTGTATTTACCCTATATCCTTTTCTTATAACATCTTCTGTTCTTAAAAAAACCTGCTTATTTCCTAAAGTGGCATAATTCAATTCTTTTTGATTGAACTGTGCCCAGCCAACTCCCATTCCATATTTTAATTGCTTGTCAATAAAGGGCAATTGATACCTAATTGTAGTTTGGTTCGTATAGCCTGTGATGTAGCCAACCGTTAACTTGTCGTTATTCCCTGTGGCATTGGCTTGTCTTAAATTGATACCATAGTTCACCCTATCTAAACTTCTTTTTTGTTCGGTCCACCATTGATTGAAATTTCGATCGACCCATCTAAAATAAGGTAGCGGAAAAAAATACCAACGTTCTTTTAATTGAATTTTAATTTTAACCAAAGTACTATCAATTATTTCAGAAGACACACTGGTCTCTAAAAAAAGTGCGGTATTAAATAACTGCTGTTGCGCAACGATATTGAGTGAATCGAGCTCAGTTGTTGATAATAAGTCCCCGACTTTATACGGCAATTCTCTTTTAACAATATAATCTCTGGTTTTTTTATTACCTGTAATTTCAATGGCGCTGATTTTAACTTGCGCATAACCAATTTGACCAAAGAAAATAAATATAAGGAATAGGCATTTGAAGCCAATCGATTTAAACATCTAAATAATTCATTAAATGATGGTAATGCGCTTCGATATCATTGTGCAAAGGTGTTTTACCAAAATATTGTACTAGTTGATAATCGTAACGCTGGAAAGTGGCAATGATCGCCTGCGCTTCATCTTTATTGATTTTTAGCGTGATGATCATGGCCCCATTTGTTTCGTCAAAATAACTATTCAGTTGTAAAATTTGTGCATTATTAGATTCTACCAATCTTGACATTTCGGCTAGTGAATATTGGTATGGTGCAACAGATAAAACGATAATAGCACCAGGCGAATCAACTCCTAAAAATTTAGCCAAAGCGTCGTTTAAACTTTTTTGAGGAATCATTCCAATGCATTCCAGTTGTTCATTCAATACAGGCAAAATACTCAACTGGTGTTTTGAAAATAAGTCTAATGCAGTTAAAAAATGTGCCGTATCCGCAATCATGATTTTTTTAAGCTGATCAGATATAACCATTATAGTAGCAGCTTCATCTGTATCCAATAAGTCTGATTTTTGAACGAGGCCTAAAAAATAATCCTCTTTCACTACCGCTAATTCTTGCACATCAAAATCCTCCATACACTGCAAAGCAAAACTCACCTTATCTTCTAAATGAAGTAGGGGAAACCCTTGTACAGTAATGGTTGCAGCTAGCATAAGACTAATTAAGCTTGCTCTTTTAAAAATTTCTCTAAAATTTCATTGAATGCATTAGGCACTTCCATCATTGGCGCGTGTCCACATTGATCAATAAATGCTAGTTCACTATTTGGGATCAATTTATGAAAATCTTCTGCCACAAATGGAGGCGTAACTTTATCATTTTTACCCCAAATTAAAAGTGTAGGCACTTTGATCTGGCCCAATTCTTCGCCTAAATTATTACGAATGGCACTTTTTGCTAAAGCAATAATTTTAATCACTTTAATTCTACTATTCGTAATTTCAAAAACCTCATCTACCAATTCCTTAGTGGCAACAGCTGGATCATAAAAAGTTTCAGCTGTCTTAGCTCTAATGTATTCGTAATCTCCTCTTTTTGGATAAGAATCACCCATGGCATTCTCAAACAAACCACTACTCCCTGTTAAGGTCAATGTCTTAATTTTTTCTGGGTGGCTTAAGATATAGACCAACCCCACATGCCCACCTAAAGAATTACCTAACAAATGAATTTGATCATAACCCTTATGGTCAATGAATTGTTGTACATGTTTAGCCAATCCTTTTACAGTGGTATGCAAAAGATCAAGATCATATAATGGCAAAATGGGAACGATTACTTTATGCGTATGTCTAAAATGTTCTATGAGGTCAGAGAAATTACTCAATGCACCAAATAAACCATGCAAAAGCATCAGTGGTTGACCCACTCCTACTTCTACATATTCAAATTTGCCCTCTTTGTGTATTTCGTATTCCATAAAATTTTAACTATTAAGTAGTTGCTATAAAGATACTTATTTCAGATTAAATCAGCTGATTATGCCTTTTGTTGTATTTGGTTGGAAAATTGAACCAATGTTTGTTTGATAAAAGGCAGCCATTCGCTCAATGTAGCCATAAAATAGGGCCACCATTTGGCTAAATAGCTATGACTCATAGACGCATCCATGGTGGGTTTTTCGACGATCCCTAGTAAAGTCATAAAATAGATAAATGCGCTTAAAATAGTGCCATAAATTAAAATATACAGGACCATGCCTAGTAGTTTGTTCAACCAGCCTAGCATTAACCAATCAGCAGTTTGTTGTAAGAGCCCAGTCATCCATCTTAATACTAACATGACCCCTAGTAAAACAATCAAGAAGGCTATAAATGGAAGCCAATAAGAAGTGATCTTAGTATATATTTTTAATTGGCTGGCTACAAATCCCGCAAATTGAAAAGCAAGTACTACGCCAATCATTAAAGAGAAAAACGAAATAATGGCTTTGATCAATCCATTTCGATATCCTTGTAATAAGGCTAGAATCAGGATCGTACCTGCTAATAAATCTAACCAGTTCATTAGTTTGTCAATGCATTTTTAGCAGCCGCAGCAATGATTTTACCATCTGCCTTCCCTGCTAATTGTTTAGATGCAACGCCCATTACCTTTCCTAAGTCTTGAGGACCAGCAGCACCCAATTCTTTAATAATAGCCTCTACAGCGGCTTTCACGGCTTCCTCGGTCATTTGAACTGGAAGAAATTTTTCAATCACTGCAATTTCTTCGGCTTCTTTATCTGCAAGATCAGCTCTATTTTGTTCTTGAAAAATGGTCAATGAGTCTTTACGTTGCTTCACTAATTTTTGTAATAATTTCATTTCGGTATCTTCTGAAATAGCCCCGTTGGCACCTGGTTCAGTTTTTGCTTTAATGATTTCTGCTTTAATAGCACGAAGCCCTCTTAACAATGCTTCATCTTTATTTTTCATTGCGTCTTTCATTAAAGACATCACTTCTAGTTCTAAACTCATAATATTAAAATTTATTTTTTGATGCAAGATTATTTTGCACCTTGTTCTATTTGACTTGCTCTAAATTGATTGTAAAATGTTTTTGCAAAAGTTTTAAAGGATGCTGCAAGTTCTTTGTCTTGTGTAGCTCTAAGGTAAGCATCTCCCATGCCCATCAAATTTTGATAAAAGAAGTCTGCCATCTCGTCTACCATCATATCCTTTGTCCATAAATCAATGCGTAAAGCCGTTTTATCGGTTGGATCCCAAAAAGTCAACATCATTGCCCTTGCAGCCTGCGCTTCTTGAGCAGTGCTATCGGTTGCTGACCAGTCTATGGATTGGGGTATTTTTTGTTCGTCTAATTGAATTTTTACCTGAATGGATGATTCGTGCATAGCTTAAAATTATGCCACAAAAATACAATAATATTGGCGAATAAGACCAGCCTAGACCAAGTCCCTTGGCCACACTATGGTTGCTTTTTGTTGAAATTGGCTTATTTCAGTTTGAATGGCCTTTTGTATTTCAATACCCTTGGCCGCACGATACATTTCGTCCTTATAATATAGTTTAAAATGATTGGCTAAAATATCGGGTTGTTTAAAATCAAAATATTCCCCAGCCTCAGCCATTTCGGTAGCAATAAAATTGACAGCTGCATGATCATGGTGCATTAAAAATGGAATTTGATAACGCATAGTATAGGTCAAAAATTGGAAGCGATGACTATTCATGTCACTAAAAATAGTGAGGTAGGCTGCAGCAATCCATTCTAATTTAAAATTGGATACAGCTACCAATTCCACAGCATCTTTATATTTGTATCCTAGCAATAAATTAGCAGCTTTGTCTTTCTCCGCATCCGTATCCATCACAAAAACTAAGGACATGGTACTGAGTTGCCATTTTTTAAAAACAGAAAATGCTTTTACAATAGGTAGGATATCTTGGACACCTACAAATGCAAGCAGGTATTGGTTTCCATCGGTCAATGCACTTCGCACAGGCGCCAATTGAGACCATTCAAAACTAGGCAAGGGTGCTTTTTCAAGGTATACTCTTTCCACACCTTGTCTGTTTTGTGCATGCCATTCGTCTAATGCCAACACTTTTTTTGCCCTTTGCATTGTTTGATTAAAACGTTTTTTTTCAAGCCAAGATTGAACCCAACTTAAGCGCCCAGATAAATGTGGTATTGTCAATGGAATAAAATAAGAAGGCAGCTGCTTTGCCCATAAAGCCACTGGACCAAAATGAATCAATGCAGAAGCGCTACTATCTGCAATCAATGCTGCAGTAGCCTCAGGATGTATCCATTCAACCGCAATATTTTCAGTAGGTTTTGGCAATACAGAAACTAGATAGATCCTATGCTGGATCTCTATACTATGTGCTGGTTCGGTAGCAATCATCCCCATTAAATCTAATAGGATGGGTTCCAAAATTGGAAGATTCGGAACATAGACATCATCGAGCTGTATAAAAATGCGCATAGGCAAAATTAATACATACTTAACAATTTATCCACCAATCATTTGCAGTGGTTAGTTGAGCTTAATAGTACCCTACCTTTGGTCTATGGCAGAACCGCTACAGCAATTGGATTTATTTGGTATGGAGGCATCAACTCCAGTGCATATTGCTGCGCCCAAACAAGCTAAAAGCGTCAAGCAAAAAAAATCATTGCCGCATTACCGAAAGCCTTTTTATCAAAACGAATCCAATACAACTAAAGTAGCCGATTCAAATTTGAATGAGCCTGCAACATCTAGTCTTGTAGCACCTGAAGATGCAGATTTACCTTCTGTTTCAAGAACACCCATGTCTTATGTCAACAAAAATATCTTACACAAAAGAGGTAGAATGGCATTTGCAGATATGGATCAAGCAATTGGTAAAATCCATGTGCCTGATGCAAGTACTTTAGCTAAAAAATTATATTACCCTATTGGAGAAGTAGCAGGATGGTTTAACGTAAACACTTCCTTGATTCGTTATTGGGAAAAAGAGTTTAAACAATTACAGCCTCGCAAAACAAGAAAAGGGGACCGTTTATTTCGTGCACAGGATATTGAATTTTTAAAACAGATCTATTATTTACTCAGAGAGAAGAAGTACTCCATTGATGGGGCAAAAACCTATTTAAAAAATAATAAAGAAAAAGCCAATAAAGACCTATCCTTATTGAATAATCTAAAAGAAATCAAACATTTCTTACAGTCTTTGAAAGCGAGTCTATAAGCCCTGCAAGCTCACTATTTTTTCCTTATCCCTTTTCCGAAAATTGAATCTGATGGGTATTTGCATACTCAATGGCAGCAAGGTTTAAACGTTCTCTCAACATTTGAAATGCATCTATATCCATCTCCATATTGACTAAACATTCTACATGCAATGCATGGTATTGTTTTCCCGATTCGGATACAAAAACTTGAAAACTATTTAGGTCATTTTCGGACTTTAAAAATGTACGCATATGGTTGGCAAAATCAGCCAATGCTTGCGCAGAAGTGGCTACACTTAATTGCAAATCCATGTCAATTTTACGTTCAGACCTTAGCGAAAAATTGTCCACTATAGAATCAACCATTTGTTTATTTGGAACAGAGATATAGGTTTTGTCTTGTGTACGAATACGCGTACTTCTTAGTCCAATTTTTTCGATTGTACCAGTAAATCCACTCACTTTAACCAGATCCCCAACGGTGAAGGGCTTATCAAAAAAGATGATAAAGGAGGCAATGATATTTTCGAGGCTTTCTCTGGTAGACAAAGCAATCGCAGCACCCACAATACTTAAGCTCGTAACAAGATTACCGATACTTTCATTAAACACATACCTCAATACCAATAAAATACCAATGATATAAATGATCACTTTAAAGAAATCTCTGAAAAATAAAACCAATTGATCGTCAGATAAATCTTTGGTTAACCTTGCTTTATTCTCTAAAATAATAGCAATAAATTCTAGGGTTCTTAGGCTCACCCTTATCAAAAGAATAACAAACATGAATTTAATGCCTGAGTCTAAAAACTGCTGCAAACTCAGCTTAAATAGCTTCACATCCCATGCTTCAGGAAACTTTAATTCATAGATAGCAATGATGGCCACCAGAAATAATAAGAACTGTTCGATAGGAACGATTAGGCGATGTACATGGTTTTTTCTTAAATCTGAATGATTCTTCTTGTCTACCCAAGTGTAAATCAAGCTTGCAAAAAAACGAGACACCAATCGCTTAATAAGCAGTGTAACTATTAAGATAGCAGCTACAAACAAATAGCTTCGTATAGCATTGCTCAATATCATTTGATCTATATTCATAGCGTTATGTGGTTGCTTCCCAGGTTAACAATTGTACATCTTTTCCGTCAAAAACAGCATAGGTATTTAAACGAATCCAATCACCTAAATTAATATACCGACTTTTTTCATTGATCTTTAAATCAATCGCATAGTGACGATGACCAAATATAAAATAATCAACTGCCATTGTTTTGGCTTTTTCTTTGGTATATAGAATAAGCCATTCTTTATCTTCTCCTAAAAATAATTCGTCTGTATTGCCTGTTTTTGTACGGCTTTTTCGACTAAAATAATTCGCTAATTGAATACCTGCATCTGGATGCAACCATCTAAACAACCATTGACAAATAGGATTGGTGAATATTTTTTTTAACTGCTTGTAGCCATTGTCTCCAGGGCCTAATCCATCTCCATGTCCAATCAAAAACTGTTTATTGTGGATGGTAAATTGTTGCGGCTCAAAATATAGTGTTGCATTCAGTTCTTTTGATAAGTAATCTTGCATCCACAAATCATGGTTCCCAGTAAAAATATGCAACTGAATCCCTTCGTCCGCCAATTGTGCAAGGGTCCCTAAAATTCTAACAAATCCTTTTGGCACCACTGTTTTGTATTCAAACCAAAAATCAAAAATATCACCAACAATAAAAATAACCCCAGCATCCTTACGCGCATCTTGTAAAAAGCGAACCAAACGATCCTCTCTTTTTCTACTTTCTACTTCATTAGGCGCACCTAAATGAAAGTCGGAAAGAAAATAAACTTTTTTGCTTGTTGCTATTTCCATGGAGGTTGTTTAAATTAAAATTACAACTCTAATGGGTTATCGATTAAAAAACAATATACTTCCTTAGGTCCATGGACGCCCACCACCAATGTCTTTTCAATATCTGCTGTTCGACTAGGTCCTGTAGCAAAACTAATCATAGAAGGGAATCCTTCTAGGTTATCTTTGAATTTCACCAAGCTATCTGTCATATCATACACCAATTGGTCGGCATAGGCAATACAAATATGAATGGGCGCATACACACTAGCAGTTCTTCCGCTTGACTCTTTACTGCTTAATACGATGGTACCTGTTCTAGCCACTAAATGTGTACACAATGTAATAGCAGCATCACAATCCGCTAAGTCTTCTGTTGTCACGGGATCAAACTGTAAAGCACGCAACGAAGTCAGCCAAGCTGTTTCTTTTGAATAAATTTTATTCCAACCTTTTGTGATCATCAACGCATTCAATTGATTGATTAATTCTTGTTCATCGGCACAATACACAAATTTGCCCAAGAGTTCAGTAAACTTTTGAGCAAATTCAATCGCCATTTCTTTTTCAGTTGGGATAAAAATAGGCGTATCCGCCACTTGATCTGGAAAAGGAACAGGCACTGGATCTATCAATGCCTGTTTGATCTTTTGTAATATTTTTTGTCTTGCGCCTTGCGATTCCATTTACAACTTATTCGTGATTATCAGTTGCGTCTGCTGCATGAATGGTTGCATTTGCATTTTCAACCACATCATCAGAACTATCTGCAGGCGTTACAACGGTTGTTTCAGTAGGTGCAGATTGATTGGCTGCATCTGCAGTAACCGTAGTTTCCTCAAGGATTTTCTTTTCCTCAAATGGACGGTCGCCAATCAATTCCTCTACATCAGACTTATGTAATACCTCTCTAGTTAACAATGCTTGAGCGACCTTCTCTACTTCTTCTTTTTTAGATTGTAATAAATCTAAAGTTCTATGGTATGCAGCGTCAATCATCTTTCGTACTTCTTCGTCAATGATTTTTCCTGTCTCTTCGCTGAATGGTTTTTGGAAAGTGTTTTCTTGCGAAGGATCGTAAAAACTTACATTACCAATTTTATCGTTCATGCCATAAGTCGTCACCATGGAATAAGCCATCTTGGTGATTTGTTGTAAATCATTAGAAGCGCCTGTTGAAATACGACCAAAGAAAATTTGTTCAGCAGCACGTCCACCTAAAGTCATACACATTTGGTCGGTTAATTGCTCAATGGTATATAAGTATTGTTCCTTAGGCGTATATTGCGCGTAACCCAATGCAGCAGTACCTCTTGGCACAATCGTTACTTTTAATAAAGGATACGCATGCTCTAAGAACCAACCACAAATGGCATGACCCGCTTCGTGGTAGGCAATCACTTCTTTTTCTTCCTTAGATATAATCTTATTCTTTTTCTCTAAACCTCCAATGACTCTATCAATGGCGTCTTGGAAATCTTTCATCTCTACACCTGTCTTTCCTTTACGCGCGGCAATCAATGCAGCTTCGTTACACACATTCGCAATATCTGCACCAGCGAATCCTGGAGTTTGTTCTGCTAATTTATGTACGTCTAAACTTTCAGATACTTTGATTGGACCTAAATGTACTTTGAATATTTCTTCACGACCTTTTACGTCTGGACGATCAATTGAAATCTGACGATCAAAACGTCCTGGTCTTAACAATGCAGAATCCAATACATCTGGACGGTTCGTAGCAGCTAGGATAATGATTCCAGTGTCTCCACCAAATCCGTCCATCTCTACTAGCAATTGGTTCAATGTATTCTCGCGCTCGTCATTGCTCATCATGGCATTTTTGCCACGTGCACGACCAATCGCATCAATCTCATCTATAAAAATAATACATGGCGCTTTTTCACGCGCTTGCTTGAATAAATCACGCACTCTACTTGCACCCACACCCACAAACATCTCCACAAAGTCAGAACCACTTAAGCTAAAGAAAGGTACTTGTGCTTCTCCCGCCATGGCTTTTGCCAACAAGGTTTTACCTGTTCCTGGAGGGCCTATTAACAATGCACCTTTTGGAATCTTACCTCCAAGGGCTGTATATTTTTTTGGTTGTTTTAAGAAATCAACAATCTCCATCACTTCTTCTTTTGCTTCTTCTAAACCAGCAACGTCTGCAAAAGTGATATTGACTTTAGTGCCGCCTTTTTCAAATAAAGTCGCTTTTGATTTGCCTACATTAAAGATGCCACCAGGGCCACCGCTACCACCTGCGCCACCACCCATTTTGCGCATCATGACCATCCAAATCACGACAATGATTAACATTGTAAATATGGTATTAGCGATTGGACCAAACCACTCTCCTTCTTTAATCGTATTCTGCGGTACTTCCTGAATGCCTTTTTGCTCATAGAACTTTTGTAAACGTTCGTTGAAACTATTCCAATCCGTTACACTAAATTCAAATAATGGGACCCCTTTCACTTTTGCTTTATCTAATTTCTTCTTAAACTTTTGCACGTAGTAGTCCTTCTGAATGCTATCTACCTTAATATAAACACGAACGATTTCTTTGTTTTGAACAAGATCAATACGTTCCACATCACCACGCATCAACATCACTTGCTTGAACTCTTGTTCAGTGGTAGTGGTCAATTCGGGTGCCATTTGAAAAAATCGAGCCGAGAAAAGAGACAATGCAATTAGTCCATAGATCCAATAGATATTGAACTTGGGCATTTTTGGCCCCTCTCCCAAAGGCGAATTTTTCTTTTTATTATTTTTTGACTCTGACATAGTATTGTTGCTGTTACCGCTTTTTTATATAAACAAGTAGAAATGAATTTTGTTGACCTAGGCTCAATTAATCTTCGTGTGTTTTCATATCCGCATCACTCCATAATTCTTCCAATTTATAAAAACCACGTGCTTCTGGGTGCATCACATGCACTACTACATTGATATAATCAATTAGCAACCACTGCCCACCTTGCTTTCCCTCTGATTTATACGGAAGATCATTGCACTTATTCTTGACTTCATAGTCGATATAATCGGCAATGGCTTTTAACTGTGTCGTGTTACTTGCTTCACAAATAATGAAAAAATCAGCTGCCGCCTCATGCACTTTTTTAAGGTCAAGGCTAATTACATTTTCACCTTTTTTATCCAAAATAGCCTGAATAATGGTTTTGAAAATTTTAGAGCTACGAGTGAGCCTAGTAACCGTGTTTTTTTTACGGTCATTTAAAGAAGAAAGATGTTCCAATGCGCTTATTTTTAATGTGTTAAATCCTGTTTCTAAACTAACTTTACAAAAATAGCAATTCTTTGTCACCTGCCACACCAAATGTCATATTAGGCGCGCCGCTTATAGAACTGTCTACAATAGATAGTACCAATATTTATGCCATGGCCCAAATCAAGGAGGGATTGGCCGAGTCTGGCAGTTGTTTTCGGGCAGATTTTCAAACCCATGGAAAAGGGCAACATGGACGTGTTTGGGAGAGTTCCAAGGGGCAAAACATCCTTTGTAGCTATATTTTGGAGTTGGAAAAGCTGGATGCCCTCAAAAAATGGTCACCAACGGACCAAATTGGGTTTTCGGCAGCCATTGCACTTGGGATTCGTGCATTTTTTGATGCCCATACCAATGGCGATACCAAGATAAAACGGCCAAATGATATTTATTGGCGTGACAGAAAGGCAGGGGGCATCCTCATAGAAAACCTGGTCAGAGGCACAGCATGGACATGGGCAGTTGTAGGTATTGGGATCAATATCAACCAAACCGTATTTTCGCCAGAAGCACCCAATCCTGTTTCCTTAAAACAAATTACTGGGCGTGATTGGGACATCCTTTCTTTGCAGGGAGCATTGTCAAAAGCACTCAATAAATCGATTCAAGATTGGTTGATGGAGGGCGAAGAAAAAACTTTAAAAACATTAGAACAACATATCATCGAGTTAGATCAATAATCAATTCAACAATGAGCACAACATCAGAACAAAATACAAAAATAGCATTAACACAATATTCAAAGGGAGCAGGCTGTGGCTGTAAGATAGCACCATCAGTACTTTCAGAGATATTAGCGCAACATAGTGTGGGGATTAGTACGCCAAAATTATTGGTAGGAAATGACACCAAAGACGATGCTGCAGTGTATCAGATAGATGAACACAATGCATTAATCAGTACCACAGATTTCTTTTTACCCATTGTAGATGATCCATTTCAGTTTGGACAAATTGCAGCAGCCAATGCCATTAGTGATGTGTATGCAATGGGCGGAAACCCTTTATTTGCACTGGCTGTATTGGGATGGCCAATAGATACCATACCAGTTTCAGCTGCACAAGAAGTGATGTCGGGAGCAAGATCGGTATGTGCAGAAGCAGGCATTGTGATGGCGGGTGGACATAGCATTGATAGCAAGGACCCAATTTTTGGATTGGTAGTCAATGGTATGGTGGCCATTGAAAATTTAAAAAGAAATAACAGCGCAAAAGCAGGAGACATTTTATTATTGACAAAGCCATTGGGTGTAGGTATTTTAGCTACAGCACAGAAAAAGGGATTGATTGAAACTGCAGATTTAGATTTATTGGTAAAGCAATTGACTACATTAAATAAAGTAGGAGCAGCACTTGGAAAAATTAAAGGTGTGCATGCCATGACCGATGTTACAGGCTTTGGCATATTAGGACATTTAATAGAGATGATGGAAGGCAGTGGATTAGGCGCCACCATCCACTACAACCAATTACCTATTTTAGAAGCAGCAAAAAAATACCTTGCACAAAAAGCTATCCCAGATGCAACCTATAGAAACTGGAATGCTTACAATCAACAAGTCGCTTTTGGTAAAGGTGTGAATGTGATGGAAGCTTTTCAGATTTTACCAGACCCGCAAACCAATGGAGGATTGTTGATTGCTGTTGCACCTGAGTCATTGACAGAAGTTCAAGCAATTTTAAAAGCAGCAGGCATCGAAAACACAGACCCAATAGGTGTTTGCACGGAAGTAGAAGCAAAAAGAATACAAGTGAACGCTTAGAAATTATTATTCAAAAATTAAATGCCCCTTGTTTTTGATTTGATCTGGCGTAAGTTCTGCAACCAATTGCACGCCTTTGATATTTCTTATCGTGTATAAAATATCTTTTACTTTTTCATCTTCAATCCATTCACCACGGATCCACCAAATGAAATCCATGTGTTTTAATTCGGGTAATAAATACTCACCATCAAATTGATTGTGATATACAAAATGGCCAATGGTGGTATTGGGTTCATAGCCCTCATACATTGAAAAATAATAGGTTCTATTTTTACGTTTCAATGCAATTTCATGATTGGGATTAAACCTAAATTCAAAACCCATATACTGATTGAGTAAAATACAAAACTGGTAATTTTTAATGGGTGCAGTGATGCCCAAGATTCGAGAGCCCTCAAAATCTTGTTCATTGATTTCTTCTTGGTTTAAAATAATTTTTGCGCTCACAATATTTAAAATATCAGTTGTATGAATTTACGTTTATATATTTAAAAAACAATCTCCACTTTAATTTCTTCTGTGCCTCTTTTATAAATTAAAAAAGTGCTATCCCCTTTTTTAAACTTAGACAAAGTCGTCATATAGCTCATCACATCTATGAATTTATAGTCGCCCATTTGCAATAAAATATCGCCGGCTTTTAGGCCTAATTTTTCACCTAATTTACCGGCAGAAGCGCCCTCAATCCTAAGCCCAGTGCCAATATACGCGTAATCAGGCATCACACCTAAACTCACTGTAAACTTAGTACTACGGCCCATTGCAGCTTCACGTGTTTTTAAGAAATCTAACTTACCATAGGAGTTGGTGGTTTGAATGATCCCTTGCACAAAACGTAGGATATCTTTTTGTCCTGTATAATTAATCTTATCCCAATCGTCTGTTGCTTTATGGTAATCTGCATGACTGCCAGTAAACATAAATAAGACTGGCATGTCTTTTCTGTAAAAACTAGCATGATCACTTGGACCCGTTCCTGCACTATCAATCGTATACAATAATGTAGTTGGGGTTTTAGTAATAATTTCGGACCACTTACTAGAAGTACCATATCCACCTAAACTCATTTTTTTTGTTGCATCATACCTGCCCACCATGTCCATATTCACCATGTAATTGAAACTGGTTTGAATGGTTGGATGGTCTAACCAATATTTACTTCCAATCAAACCAAGTTCTTCTGCAGAGAAATGAATGATCAAATAATTATTCTTACCAAAGGCACCGTCGTTACGATTAGAAGCCTTCTTTAAAAACTTAGCCAATTCAATCAAAGCGGCAGTACCACTGGCATTGTCGTCGGCGCCATTGCGGATATCATTATTAACATCCAATGCATTTTTATCTTGATTGTATCCTAAATGATCTAAGTGCGCACCTAATACAACTGTATGTGCTGCTTTATTATCAATAAATGCCACTACATTTTTTCCAGTTCTAATTTCTGTCTCTAAATTTAAATTTGCTTCAATGTCAAATGTACCCAAAGCATCATTAAAGTATTTTTTAAAACCATCTTTAGTGATATACACCACCGGAATCGCTAAAGCAGCAGCGGTATCAAATTTGTTAAATTGTATATTGTCTACCAAACTACCACTATTGTATAAGAACAATGCTTTGGCATTTTTTTGATGCATCTCGGAACTAGTTGTCTTCATCCACTCTTGTACATCAAAATGTGGATTGCTTTGTTGCTCTTCTAATACTTCTTGCAAATCTTTAAACCAAACCTGACCTGCTTCTTCTAATGCAAGGGTAGACCTCGTCTTTAATTGACCATTCAATCCTATTGACACAGTAAAGAAATCAGCACCAAACTCCATTGATTGTTGATTGACTTTCAAAAACGCATTTGTGCTCCATTTTTTTCCTTCATTGATAGGAAATGCTTGGAGATATCCTTGCGTCCCCATGGGTTGCAAGCCAGCAGTTTCATATTGAGCAATGATATAGTCTACTGCTTTTTGCTCGCCCTCACTACCTGCGCGACGACCTTCTAATACATCGCTCGCTAAATATTGAACGTGTAATTTTAAGTTTTTCATCAGCTGACGATCTCCCTTATTTTGTTTTTGGGCTAGACCGAAAAAGGATACAAATAGAAATAGAATAGTAATGATAGGGCGCATAGATCTTGTTTGAAGCTCAAAATTAAGCAAAGGGACTTGGTTTACAGGTCATTTCCTCGAAAAACTGCTAAAAGTCATATTTACTCAATTGTTTCAATTTCTAATTTCGTAAGTAGTAGCTATGCTTAATGGCTAGCTTTGCGACCAATCGTGAAAGCAGGTATACATATCGCCTTAGTGGGTAATCCCAACAGTGGAAAAAGTTCGCTTTTTAATGCCCTAACTGGTTTGCAACAAAAAGTAAGCAATTTCCCTGGCGTAACTGTAGATAAAAAAACAGGGGATCTAAAAATTGGCGTGCATGAAAGTACATTAATTGACCTTCCGGGTACATATAGTTTTTATCCAAAAAGAGAAGACGAATGGGTGGCTTACCGAGTGTTAATGGGGGTGGATGAAGATGTAAAAACAGATGTGATTTTATTAATTGCAGATGCAAGTAATTTAAAAAGAAACTTACTTTTTTGTAGTCAAATCATTGATTTAAAAATTCCTGTGGTATTAGCGCTCACCATGAATGACCTTGCACAAAAAAAAGGCATTAAAATTGATATCGCTGGACTACAATCCGATTTAGGCATTCCTGTAGTTGCGGTGGATGCAAGAAAAAATAAAGGATTAGGGGAATTAAAAAAAGTATTGGGTCAAATTATAGAAACACCTCGATCCAGAAATCAAGCAAGTTTTATTGACAATAAAAATCTTGCTCCTGCTGCCATTGAAGCATTTAAAAAAACATATCCTACACATAGTGACTATGCTGCTTTGCATTATTTAATGCACCACGAAACTTTTCCATTGGATCAAGAAATGCAAGAAAATATAGAGCAGATTGAAATTGCAACCGATTTTAACCATACCAAAACACAGGCTCAAGAAATCTTACAACGCTATCAGCGCATTCAAGAGCTAATGAAAAAATGGGTAACCGAACCAGACCCAACTGCTAAGAAAAAAAGGACTGATCGATTAGACAATATATTATTGCACCGTGTTTGGGGTTATATCATTTTATTGAGTGTACTATTTTTATTGTTTCAGTCTGTATTCTGGATGGCTTCTTTCCCAATGGATGGCATTGAATGGATTTTTACCAATATCACTACTTATTTAAATACTGTTTTACCTGAAGCTTGGTGGCAGGACTTATTGGTGAACGGATTTGTGGCCGGCATTGGCGGTATCGTGATTTTTGTGCCACAAATTATGATCTTATTTGGACTCATCACTTTGCTAGAAGACACGGGCTATATGGCTAGGATCAGTTTCTTAAGTGATAAACTCATGCGTAAAGTGGGATTGAATGGCAAGAGCGTGATGCCCATGATTAGTGGTTTTGCCTGCGCTGTGCCAGCTATTATGAGTGCGAGAAATATTGAAAATAAAAAAGAGCGCTTACTCACGATATTGGTCACGCCTTTTATGAGTTGTAGTGCAAGATTACCTGTATATACTATTTTAATTTCTTTGGTGATAGACAATACAATGTATTTTGGTTTTTTAAGTCTGCAAGGATTGGTGATGATGGCACTTTATTTATTAGGGATTGTGATGGCACTTGTAGCAAGCTTTATCCTGAAATTATTTATTAAGATTAAAGAGAAGAGTTATTTTATTTTAGAACTACCAGTCTACCGCGCACCACGTTGGGGCAATGTAGGTATGACGATGATACAGAAGGCAAAAATATTTGTGGTGGATGCAGGTAAAGTGATTATCATGATTAGTTTATTGTTGTGGTTCTTGAGTTCTTATGGACCAGGTGAAAAAATGGATCAGCTCAATACACAATATACATTAGCAGTTAAAAGCAATCCAGCACAAGCAGCACAATTAGAAAAACAATACAATACCGATAAGCTTGCCAATTCTTATGCGGGTATTTTAGGTAAAAAAATAGAACCAGTGATTAAGCCACTAGGATATGATTGGAAGATTGGCATTGCACTCATTACTTCCTTTGCAGCAAGAGAAGTATTTGTAGGCACGATGGCTACTTTATACAGTGTAGAGGAAGATAACAATAGTAGCTTAAGAGAAAAATTACGTGCTTCTGTGTGGCCTGACGGCAAACCCGTTTATAGTTTAGCCACTGCACTATCCTTGATGGTATTTTATGTACTTGCGATGCAATGTATGAGTACACTTGCGATTGTGAAAAGAGAAACAGGGACATGGAAATGGCCGACTATTCAATTTTTTATGATGACAGGTTTGGCCTATGTATTAAGCTGGTTGACTTATATTATCGCGAAATAAAGATTGGTTAAACGATTCGTTTATTTGGAGATCTACCAACCAGAAATAGCCAAAATCTCCGCCGTATGGTCTTTTGTATCTGGTTTTTCAATGATATGCTGCACCATGCCAGCTTCGTCAATTAAAAAAGTGGTTCTTGAAGTACCCATATAGGTCTTGCCCATGAACTTCTTTTGGCCCCAAAGATTGTATTTGTCCACGATTTTCTTGTCTTCGTCGGCGATTAAAGAGAAAGGAAGCTCGTATTTATCAATGAATTTAACATGGGAAGCCACAGAATCTACGCTGACGCCTAAAATAGCGATCCCCTTCTTAATCAATTTCTTATAATTATCACGCAAATTGCAAGCCTGCGCTGTACAACCTGGCGTATCGTCCTTTGGATAGAAGTATAAAACCAATTTTTGCCCTTTAAAATCGGCGATTGAGACTGTTTTTCCGTGTTGATCGGCGCCTTTGAATGCTGGTGCCTTAGCCCCTTCTTTAATTACTGCCATAACATTATGTATTGTGGTGAAGATACGAATTAAAAAGGAGAAAATTGTTTCACATAAAATGGGCCGAATGCAGCCAAAAATTAATAGATTTGCACAATTTATATTTTTGTAGCCATGCCAAGAGATATTACCATCAAATCCATTTTAATTGTAGGTTCTGGACCCATCATTATTGGACAAGCCTGCGAGTTTGACTATTCCGGATCACAAGCCGCTCGTTCATTGAGAGAAGAAGGCATTAAAGTGATTTTGATCAATAGTAATCCTGCCACCATCATGACAGATCCAATGATGGCAGACAAGGTTTATTTATTGCCATTGACCATCGAAAGTATTGAGCAGATTTTAAAAGAGAATCAGATCGACGCAGTCTTACCAACCATGGGTGGACAAACTGCATTGAACCTTTGTAAGGAAGCAGACGAATTAGGTATCTGGGAACAATACAATTGCAGAATGATTGGTGTGGATGTAGCCGCAATCAATACTGCAGAGGACAGAGAATTATTTAGACAATTGATGGTGAAGATTGGTATCGCAGTGGCACCAAGTAAAGTTGCCAATAGTTTTTTAGAAGGAAAGGAATTTGCGCAAGTGATTGGCTTTCCATTGGTAATTCGTCCATCATTTACATTAGGCGGAACAGGTGGCGGATTTGTACATGATGCAAGTGAATTAGATGCCGCATTAGAAAGAGGATTGAAAGCTTCCCCAATGCATGAAGTATTGGTAGAGAAAGCGGTGTTGGGATGGAAAGAATATGAATTAGAATTATTAAGAGATCAGGCGGATAATGTAGTCATTATATGTACTGTTGAAAACCTGGATCCAATGGGTGTGCACACAGGAGATTCTATCACCGTAGCGCCAGCAATGACTTTGAGTGATACCGCTTTTCAGGACATGCGTAACAAAGCCATGTTGATGATGCGCAGTTTAGGTAATTTCTCTGGTGGATGTAATGTACAGTTTGCACAAAATCCTATCACAGAGGAATTGATTGCAGTGGAGATCAATCCACGTGTGTCAAGGTCATCTGCACTAGCATCCAAAGCAACGGGCTATCCCATTGCAAAGATTGCAGCAAAATTGGCGATCGGATACCATTTAGATGAATTAAAAAATCAAATCACACAAACTACTTCGGCTTATTTTGAACCAGCATTGGATTATGTGATTGTAAAAGTACCAAGATGGAATTTTGATAAATTCAAAGGTGCCAACGATACATTAGGATTACAAATGAAGAGTGTGGGAGAAGTGATGGCGATAGGAAGAAGCTTTACAGAAGCCATTCAAAAAGCATGTCAATCTTTAGAGAACGAAGCGATTGGACTAGGCTATTACGGTAAGAGCTTGATGAAGAACGAAGAATTGATGGAGTATATCAAGGTTCCAAAATGGGATCGTATCTTCAGAATCAAAGATGCCTTGATGCAAGGCTCCACAGTAAGATCGATTGCAGCCGCAACAGGGATAGACAATTGGTTCTTATACCAAATCAGGATCATCTGTGATATAGAAAAAGAAATTGCGAAACATGAGCTTGCTACTTTACCGAATGAAACGCTTAAAGAAGCAAAGAAGCATGGATTTAGTGATTTACAAATAGCCAAAGTATTACAAGGCAATGTATCTGACGACGAAGTGTATGAAAAAAGAAAAGCATTGGGCATCACGAGAGTTTACAAAATGGTAGACACCTGTGCTGCAGAGTTTGAAGCTAAAACACCTTACTTTTATTCAACCTTCGAAAACTAGAACGAACACCACATTGAAAATGAAAATTCAATGTG
>JBILAW010000003.1:0-27300 GCA_044354025.1 Sediminibacterium sp. | reverse complement strand
CAAGTAGACGTAATACAGCAAAAGCTACTACATTAGAGAGTCCATTGAGTATTCAAAGATTGACTGCGGAGGATATCAAAGCCAATCCAGGGGGGAACTTTGACATTAGTAAAGTGATTCAATCCCTACCAGGTGTAGGTGGTGGCGCAGCAGGCGGTACTTTTAGAAATGACATTATTATTAGAGGCGGTGCGCCAAGCGAAAACGTTTTTTACTTAGATGGAATTGAAGTGCCCATTATCAATCACTTTAGTACACAAGGTAGTGGTGGTGGTCCTCAAGGCATATTAAACGTGAGTTTTATTCAGGATGTAAAATTGAGTACTTCTGCTTTTGATGCGAGGTATGACAATGCATTGAGTAGTGTTTTTCAGTTTCGTCAAAAAAACGGCAATGCCAATAAACTGCAAGGCAATTTTAGAATGAGCGGAACAGAAGTGGCAGCTACTTTAGATGGACCCATTTCTAAGAAAACAACTTTCTTAGCTTCAGTAAGACGAAGTTATTTAGAACTACTTTTTAAAGCTTTGGATTTACCGATACGTCCTAATTATTGGGATTATCAATTTAAGACCACTACAAAAATTAACGATAAAACGACTTTGACCACGCTTGGGCTTGCAGCCATTGATGAATTTAGATTAGCAGCACCTAAGGAAGCGACACCAGAAAAATTATTCGCCATCAATAATAATCCTTTGGTGAATCAGTGGAATTATACACTAGGTGTTTCTTTAAAAAAATTAATTCAAGATGGGTATTGGAATTTATCAATTAGCAGAAACACTTTAGACAATCAAGCAGACAGGTACGAGGACAATGAAAAACCTTCGGATGCAACACGCACTTATCAAATTAGAAGTAATGAAACCGAAAATAAATTACGATTTGATGTCACAAAAAATAGCAATAATATAAGTTTGAGTTATGGTTTAGTGGCGCAGTACGTACAATTTGACAATGCGTTTTATCAATTATTCAGACCTGCATTAAAAGACAGTGCTGGCAAAACAATACAAAACGCAATTACATTTAATACCAATACTGGAGTAAATTTTTTAAGGTATGGTGGGTTTGTGCAATTGGGTACAAGATTATTCGATGACCGCTTAGCTGTTAGCACAGGATTAAGAGCAGATGCAAATAGTTTTGAATCAAGTAGTCAAAATCCTTTAGATCAATTAAGCCCAAGAATTAGTTTAAGTTATGCATTAAGCAATACTTGGAATTTTAGTGCCAGTTACGGCACTTATTTTAGACTGCCTAGTTATACGCAATTAGCTTATACCAATAATGGAACTACGAATCCTGGAAAGTATATTCAGTCTAACCACTATGTTGCAGGATTTGAGTTGCTACCTTCTAGCACAACAAGGTTCACTTTTGAAGGATTTTATAAAGGGTATAAAAATTATCCAGTAAGTGTACTTGATGAAATTAGTCTTGCAAACAAGGGCATTGAATTTGGTGCCATAGGAAACGAACCTATACAACAAGATGGTACCGGAAGAGCCTATGGTTTTGAGTTTTTTGCCCAACAAAAATTGACTGAAAAATTCTTTGGCGTATTGAGTTATACTTTATACTGGAGTGAATTTTCGGGCCTCGATAAAAAATTAAAACCTGCAAGCTGGGATAACAGACATTTAATCAGTACAACAGTAGGTTATAAGCTTCCAAAGAATTGGGAGCTTGGTGTTAAATTTAGGTACCAAGGTGCAGCGCCTTATTCGCCTTATAACATGGAGCAAAGTAGATTGAATTTTTTGACATTGGGCAATGGTGTATTTGATTATGATCAAGTAAATACTTTAAGATTAAAAGCGTTTCATTCCGGAGACCTTCGTTTGGATAAAAAGTGGAACTATAAAAAAACTACTTTTGATTTTTACATCGATATCCAAAACTTCTATGCATCTAGAAGTACAGGATCACCTCAATATACTTTTAAAAGAACAGAGGACAATTCAAGTTTCATAAGCACCAATGGAAAGCCAGTACAAACCAATGGCAGCAATGCAATCCCATTTTTGTTAGAAAATGCAGAAGGCACTTTAATACCAACGATTGGCTTTATCATTGAATTTTAATGAATTAAACAAACTATATTCGATTTTAAAACTTGTAATTCATTTTTACATAATCTACTATGAAAAATCTAGATGCTATTGTGCCAGAATTGGCTACGTATATTCCTAATTACAATCAATCTAATTCGGCAATCTCTGAAGCGGCTGTTGGTTGGCATATCGAGCATAGCTTATTAGTAATTAAACAAATTACAGCGACTGTAGCGCAGTCAGAACCTAAGCTGTATAAAAGTAAATTTAATGTAAAGCGATTTTTTGTCTTTTTGACAAAGACCATCCCAAGAGGTAAAGCACAAGCACCCAAAGTGGTGATTCCTGTTGATGAAATTACAATAGAGACATTGCAAGCAAGTTTAAAAAATACCTACCAAGCCATCACTTACTTAAAAGATTGCGAGGAGCACCAATATTTTATGCATCCTTTCTTTGGACAACTTAATAAAAAACAAACCATCAAATTTTTAGCAATTCATACCGAACACCATTTAAAAATCGTTAGAGATATTTTAAAGTAGGGTTGGTCTAGTTTTCGTTCAATGTAGCAATACATTTTATAAAGTCTTCTTCCTTCTTGATTTTTAAATTATTTTTTTGAAGAATACTTTGAATTTTTGTTGCATCTGCTTTATAGAGACTTAATAAATCCTCATTTGATTTAGGTGCTTTTTTTAAACTCATTGATTGATCATACAAGAATAATCTAGGAAACTGTTCAATGGTTCTTAACATCGTAGCACTGCTATATGGTTTCGCCTCTGTTACTTGAACAAAGAAATATTTCAGCAAACTGACTTTTCCTTTTGTAAGTACTTGGTAAATTGTTTTTTGATTTTGTTTTTCATAAACAGGGAAACCATATTCAAAAAAAAGCAATTTGCCATTTTTATTCAATTCAACTATTTTGATGGCTGGTAACACAGCAAGTTCTTTTCCCTCAGGTGTTTTATAAATCACTTCATTACTTAGCAAATTAATTTTTATAAGTACATTTTCATAGCGTTGTCCAGTTGCCAATACAATATTTGCTGGTAAAAATTCAGGATCAAAATAGGGAGATCCATAATTTTCCATGTCTACCCCAAGATTCACCATTTTACCATTGCCATCCATTGTAAGAATAACAGATTGACCTATGTCTTTCAAACTAAAATTATTTAAAGTTTGAGCTTGGCTTAAATGGCTGATAATTAAGAGGCTACAAAAAAATAAGGGCTTCAATAAATATTTCATGATTGGGAGATTTGTAGTTTAAAAGTAAGATTAATTCATCTAAGGGCACCTTACTTTACCTATTTTATGTCTAACACATTCAAAATCAATTATTTAATCCATAAATAAGAAAAATAAAATAAAGTATACAATATATTAATTCTTTAAATAATAGGTATTTAAACGATTTATATACTAACATTTGTTACGTCTCATTTTTATTTTTTTGTTAGTTTTTAGTTACGATATTGTTAATTCTTCATTATATTCGTCTGCTAAAGGAAGGATATTTACCGCTTATCACAATCTGTTTTAAACATCCTTCCTTTTCAGAAAAATTTTAATTACAAAACAAAACAACATGACTAAAAAAATCATTGTAAGTGTTTGTGCTTTTTTAATGACCATTATGGTCGGTTTCGCACAAACAGTTACTATAACCGGAAAGGTTATTGATGAAAAGAATGATCCTGTTGCCGGAGCTAGTGTGCTTGAAAAAAGCACTTCTAAAGGGGTGAGTGCCGGCAATGATGGTACGTTTACAATTTCAGTAAAAAAAGGCGCTACTTTATTGGTTTCAGCTTTAGGCTTTGAAAGCAAGCAAGTATCTGCTAACAACGCTAACTTAACAATCGTTTTGACTTCTGATGTGAAGGCTTTGAGCGAGGTTGTTGTAACAGGTGTTGGTGCAGCTACAAGTAAAAAGAAGTTAGCGGTTGCAGTTGAATCTGTAAACCTTGCTGGCCAAGTTAAAGTGCCTACTGGTGATGTTGGTCAACAATTAGTTGGTCAAATCGCGGGTGCTCAAATTAGCAGTACCAATGGTAACCCAGGTCGTCCTTTACAAATCTTATTAAGAGGTATTAACTCTGTACAAGGTGGAACTTCACCAATGATCTTGATTGATGGTATTGAAGCACGTGGTACAAGTTTAAACTCTATTGACGTAAACATCATCGAAAGAGTAGAGGTAGTACAAGGTGCTGCTGCTGCATCTTTATATGGTGCGCAAGGTGCGAATGGAGTTATCCAATTATTTACTAAAAAAGGTAAAGCTGGTAAAGTAAACATTGAATTTAGTTCTAGTGCAACAACCAATGAATTATTAAACATTGGCGGTTTGTCTAAAGCTAGAAACCATGCATTCAAAACAGATGCAAGCGGTAATGTATTGACTGGCTCTGGAGCTGTTATGTCTTTAGATCCTTCTACTTTAGTTTATAATGGTGACGTGGTATACGATGCATTAAACGTTGCTAGTTTACAAAACAAACCTTATGATAAAAACTTAAAGTACATCGACCACTATGCCATGTTCTTACAACCAAGCAATGCATTGAATAATTCATTGACAATGTCTGGTGCAAAAGATAAGTTTGATTTCTTGTTCTCTGTTTCTAACAACCAACAGAATTCAAACTTCATCAACAATGGTGCATTTTCTCGTTCTAACTTAACTTCAAAATTAGGTTTTGAATTAGCGAAAGGTTTGAAATTTACAAGTACAACTCAATTAGTTTATACAAAGAATACATTGAATGACCAAACTGGTCGTGGTGTTGTTTTTGCAATCAACAATTCGCGTCCTTTTGTTCCTTATGATCAAAAGAACGAAGATGGAATGTACGCAACATTCTTTGGTGCTGCGGGCGGTGTAAACCACTCAAATCCATTCTCTACCAATCAACAGTCTAGCACTTTGATTGCAACAGTGGATGTGATCCAAAGCTTTAACTTAAATTATAAGTTGCCTAAGTTCTTAGAATTTGATGCAAAATATGCATTGAACTATAATAACAACAATACAACTTATAAGTATGATGAGCAGTGGAATAACAAAAATAGAGTTTTACAGAATCGTTATATGTATGCCTATTCTCCAGCACCTACTGCCTTCACAACTGGTGAAATTGATAATTTCGTAGACAGAACAACTTTCCAAAACTTTATTGGAACAGTGAACTTCCGTACCGATTTTGAAAAGGATTTCAATATCAATATCCCAATCAAAACTTTCACAACAGCTGCATTTGATTACCGTCGTAATCAATTGAAGTCTTTTGCTGCTGCAGGTTTTGATGGTCCTGGTTATGCACCATGGAATATGTCTCAAGCAGCTACTTATAGAGTATTGTCTGATTATATTGAGCCTTTTGTGACTTATGGTATCTTAGCGAATCAAAGATTTGAGTACTCTAACTTTACAGGTTTCTCTGTAGGTGTTAGAAGTGACTTCTCTTCTGCATTCGGTTCTGGTGCGACTGCACAAACTTTCCCTAGAGGTGATTTCTTCTTGACTTTATCTAACTTAAAGTTCTGGCAAGATTCAAAAATCTCTAATGTGATTTCTGAATTAAAATTAAGAGCTGGTTATGGCGAGGCGGGTATTCAACCAGGTGCGTTCCAACGTTTTACTGTGTTGGGTGCGGCTAACTTAGGTGGTGGAAGTGTATTTACTTTCCCTACTACCAATCCAAATCCAAACTTATCAGTGGAGTTATCTAAAGAGCTTGAATATGGTACAGATATGACTTTGACTTTAGGAAAAGGACAATGGCTTAAAACAGCGAATATTTCTGCTACATTATGGGAGAGAGAAACAGCTAACGCAATCTACAGAGTAGACGCTGCACCTTCAACAGGTGTGGGTGGAAAATTAGATAACGCGTTTGGATTGAAATCTAATGGTGTACAAGCTTCTTTAAACTTGAATGTATATTCTGGTAAAGATTTGACTTGGGATTTCATCACCAACTACTCTCAACAAAATTCTGAAATCTCTTACGTTAAAGGACCTCCAGTAATTTTATTATCTTCTGCAGGTAGTGTAGGTATTACATTACAACAAGGTTATAAGATTGGACAGTTCTTTGGTTTCAAAATGATGAGATCATTAACAGAGTTAAATCCTGTTACTGGTTTACCAATGATCCCAGAAGCTTCAAGATCTTTATACGAAGTAGCTAGCAATGGCTGGGTTGTAAATAAAGCAACTAAGCAAGCTGTAGCTTTACCAGGTCAATCTAGCCTAGGTGATCCTAACCCTAAGTTCAATATGAGCTTTATTAACAACTTACAGTACAAAGGAATCGTTACATTCAATATGCAGTGGGATTGGGTTGCAGGCGCACACATGTACAACCAAACAAAGCAATGGATGTATCGTGATGGTATTCACTCTGATTATGACATTCCTGTTACAATCAATGGAGAGACTCAAGCTTACACTGCATTCTACAGAAGTATGTATGCTGGTGGTGCTGCAAATGGTACTAAGAACTATTTCTACGAAGACGCGTCTTTCTGGCGTTTAAGAAATCTTTCTGTAGGTGTTGATATCGCAAAATTGACTAAGATCAAATTTGCAAATCGCTTACAATTAGTATTATCAGGTCGTAACTTGTTAACTTTCACTCCATACTCTGGTATGGATCCTGAGGTTAACTATTCTACGAACTCTGCATTTGATCGCGGTCTTGACCACAATACTATTCCTAACACAAAATCTTACACTGTAGGCTTGAACGTAGGATTTTAAACCTTAACTATTAAATTTTTAGCAATGAAGAATAATAAAATTTTGGTTGGAATATTAGGGGTTACTTTAAGCTTAACAGCTTGTAAGAAAGATCTTGATATTACCAACGTAAACTCACCTACTCCAGCGAGTGCACAAAATGAAAATGGTGCAGTGGCTTTGGCGCAGGGTACCATTTACTTAAATGGTTTTTTCAACTTGAAATACTCTGATGGTGTATACGGCCGTTTCTGGGCTGGCGCCATGGGCTTTCAGGAAATCATGGGTGACGTAGTTGGTGCGGAAGCTGCCAACGCGTTCATGAACCAAATTGGTTGCCCAAATAAGGTGACTTTTGATAACGGAACAGTTGCATTGAATCCAAGTCAACCAAGAACACAATACGAATTAGTACGTTATGCAAACCAAAACGCACAAGGTGGTAGTAATACAACTTTTTACGAGTGGGCTTATATGTATAACATGATCGCAGCTTCAAACAAAGTTTTGGAGTTGGCAGATAAAACTACATTCACTGGTGCTGGTGCTGCAACTAAAAAGGCAACCATCCAGGCTTGGGCTTATTGGTGGAAAGGATATGCTTATAGCAGAATCGGTTCTACTTATTATGCAGGTTTGATCCAAAATCAACCTACAGATGCAGTTTCAACCAATGGCAAGTATGTAACTAAAGAAGCTATTATTGCAGAAGCATCATCGAACTTCGATAAAGCGGTTACTGCTTTAGGAGCTGCAACAGCTACTACTGATTATACAGCAACTTTAGGAAAATTAATTCCTGCTTTTTTACAAAAAGGCAAAGGCGGTGTTTTGACTATTGATATGTGGAAGCGTAGTATCAATACTATGAAAGCACGTAATATCTTGGTAAATACCCCTAGAGCTAGCATGTCAGCTTCTCAATGGAGTGCTATTTTGACTTTAGCAAATGACGGTGTTAGAGCGACAGATTTAATCTTCACAGCTCGTACAGATGCAAACGGAAGTTTCATCGAAAATACTGTTGCTGACAAGACTGGTCAAGCTGCAACAACTGGATCTACCAATACTTATAAATTAAGTGAGCGTTGGGTTCAAGAATTCATTGCTGGTGATAAGCGTAAAGATCAAAACGTAATCACTTTGGCATCTGTTGGTTTATTCAATACTGACCGTGGTAATTCATTCAATACACGTTTTAGCTTAAAGTATGGTGGAGCTGGTTTATCTGGTGTAACTGTATATTCTAATAACGCAATTGGTGCAAATGAAATCACAATCGCAGGTACCTACGAAGAAAATGAATTAATGAAAGCAGAAGCTTTGATTATGACAGGACAAGTTGATGCAGGTGCAGTAGCTATTGATGCAGTAAGAACATACCAAGGTGCAGGTTTAACTGCATTAGCAAAAGGCTTAACTCAAGCTGCTGCTTATGAGCAGTTAAGAAGAGAGCGTAGAATTGCATTAGCATTCAAAGGCTTATCTTTCTATGATGCGCGTCGTTGGGATATCATTGCTCCAGACAAGTCTCGTACTGGTGCTGTGGTAGTATCTCCTGCAGGTGTAGTAAGTACAAATGCAACAATCGTCTATGGTTTCTTAGACTATTGGGATGTTCCAGACAATGAGTTAGCTTATAATCCAGCTGAAGCAGGTTCTGCTCCAACTATGAATCCTAAGAAATAATTACTATTTAGGTAATATTTTGAAACAAGACCCCTCGGGGTCTTGTTTTTTTATGTGCCTATTGTAACTTTAAGGTATAATAGCAATCCTATGAAAATCTTATTTACCTGTTTCTCTTTTTTACTAGCAACTTTTAGCTTTGCACAAAGAAATTCAATTTCTACGACTAGTAAATGGGGACAACAAATTTTCCTAAGTGATGTAAACGGACAAGCCTTTGTTAATATTTATGAAGGCATTAACGGATCTGTGTATGATCAAACAGAATATCAATTAGCTAAAATTACTTTAAAAGACGGTAGAGTTTATAATGATGTAAAAGCTAGAATCAATTTGTTAGAACATGAAGTCAATTTTATTGCATCTAACGGACAAGAGGGTTTTCTTGGGAAGGGCATGGCTTCGGAAATTACTTATCAAGATAATAGCGGGTCTAATTTAGAAGCAAAAGCATTTCAATGCGGATTCCCTCCAATAGACAATCAAAATAGAATCTCTTTTTACCAAATTTTATTGAACGGTAAAACAAGTTTACTTAAATCTGTTTATAAAAGTATACAAGAACGTAATAATGATATGTCAGGGGAACGCTATAAAGAATTTGCCACCTATGAAAATATGTACTTGTTAAAAGAAGGTACGATGGTCCGAATCAAAAAAGATAAATCCAATCTAATAGCGTTATTACAGGATAAGAATCAATCGATAAAAAAATATATCGATGATCAAAAACTAAACTTAAAAAACGAAGCGCATTTAGTAGCCTTAGTGCAATACTACAATACCTTATAAATGGACTTTATTGAACAATTAAATCAATGGGGGCATGATAAAAAGCCCTTTGTTTTTCTCATTGATTTTGAACAAAAAAAACCTTTAGCTTGGCCTGCCGATCATTGCCCAGATTGGTTTCAGTTTAAATTTACAAAAGCCAATTCTTTAAAAAAGGAGCTTCAGCATGTTACAACAATAGACGAACTTACAAAGCATCCTATAACAATCTCTGACTATCAGCATAAGTATAATCAAGTAATGCATGCATTGCAAAAAGGAGATAGTTTTTTGATTAACTTGACTATTCCAACACCGGTCCAAAATACACTCAATTTTCAAACCTATTTTGACCATGCAAAATCTAAATATGTCATTTGGTTAAAAAATGATTTCATAGCTTTCTCACCTGAAACATTTATACAAATAGAAAATGGTAAGATTGCTACATTCCCCATGAAAGGAACCATTGATGCAAGTTTACCCAATGCAAAAGAATTGCTACTCAATGACCCCAAAGAATATGCAGAACATGCTACGATTGTAGACCTATTAAGAAATGATTTAAGCAGGGTAGCATCCAAAGTGAAGGTGACTAATTTTAGGTACTACGAAGAGATACCTACTCAAAACGGTTTAATTGGTCAAGTGAGTTCAGCCATAGAGGGGGAATTGCCAAATGATTATGCAGCTAGGATTGGAAGTATTTTATATGACTTACTACCAGCAGGATCGGTATCTGGAGCACCTAAAAAGAAAACAGCCGAATTGATTGCTTCAATAGAAGGAACAGACCGCGGGTATTATACGGGCATTGCCGGCTATTTTGACGGCGTAAACTTAGATAGTTGTGTATTGATTAGATACCTTGGAGCAGACCAAATATACCATAGTGGTGGCGGCATTACTTTTCAAAGTGATATGGCATCTGAATATCAAGAAATGATTAATAAAGTATATGTCCCAGTTTTTTGAAAGCATCCGTGTTAATGATGGCATTGCTGAAAACTTAAACTTTCATCAGGCTAGGGTCCATAAAACCTTAAATGCCTTTAATGCATCTCATAACAGCATTGAATTAACGACGATTATACAGGAATTAGTTTTACCTACGCTTGGGTTGTATAAACTGAGAATTTCCTATGATCTTAATGGCAACTATGAAGCCAAATGCAATCCTTATCAATATAAGCAAATCAATCATTTCGCCTTAGTGGATATGAAGGGACAATCTTACGATTATAAATATGCAAATAGAGACTGGATCCATGAAGCCTTAGCGCTATCAGGTAAAGACGAAATCATGATGCATGAAGATGGATTCATTAAGGACTGTTCTTATACCAATATTGTTTTTTTTGATGGTGCAAATTGGTACACGCCTGAGTCACCATTATTAGAAGGTACCCAACGCGCAAAGTTAATACAGGAGGGTATTATAATTCCCAAAGCATTGCATATAAATGACCTCCCTGATTTTATAGAATTCAAGTGTATTAATGCAATGATTCACTGGGAAGATGCAATTAATTATCCAACTCATTTAATTAAGCATTAATTTTATCTAAATCTAGTTAACATGATGATTGCTTTAGTGTTCATTTTTATTATTGGGTATCTTTTAATTACTTTAGAGCATGCTATCAATATTAATAAATCAGCTATAGCATTGATCACGGCTGTACTTTCTTGGACCATTTTAGTAATGAATCCTGCGAATAAGGATGCAGCATTAGGAACACTTGGACATCATTTTAGTGGTGTTGCTGAAATTGTTTTTTTCCTTTTAGGTGCTATGACCATTGTTGAGCTGATTGATGCACATGATGGGTTTCAGAATATCACAGAAAAAATCAAAACAACCAATAAGTCAAAATTTATTTGGACCATTTCACTTGTTACATTTTTTCTTTCTGCAGTCCTTGATAATCTTACAAGTACCATAGTGATGATATCCATTGTCAATAAACTAGTAAAAGACAAGACGGTAAAATGGAATTTACTAGGCTTGGTGGTGATCTCCTCAAATGCAGGCGGGGCATGGAGTCCCATAGGAGATGTGACTACAACCATGTTATGGATTGGACATCAAATAACGCCATTGAATATCATCAAAGAAACATTTTTAGCAAGTTTAACTTGTATGGTTGTGCCAACTTTGATCATCAATTACAGAATCAAAGGAAGTATCCTATTAGAAGAAAAGATTCCAATCAATCAAAATGTAATTTCTAATGCTTTTGATAGAAATTTAGTTTTCTTTATTGGTGTATCCTGTTTGTTATTCGTTCCATTTTTTAAAGCCATCACGGAACTTCCTCCCTATATGGGCATGTTATTTAGCTTAGGCATCATGTGGGTGCTAACAGAGCTCATGCATCATAACAAAGTGTCAGACGAAAAAGGTAATTTATCAGTAAGTCATGCACTCAGGAAAATAGATACCCCAAGTATTTTATTTTTTGCAGGAATTTTAATGAGTATTGCTGCATTAGAACAAGTTGGATTGCTTACAAGTCTTGCAGCTTATTTTGATCATCAATTTAATGATATAAAAATCATCGCCATTGTAATAGGGCTTTTGTCCTCGATAGTTGATAATGTACCAATGGTAGCTGCTTTACAAAGTATGTACAGTTTGGATATGTATCCTACAGACCATTATTTTTGGGAATTTTTGGCCTATACTGCTGGAACTGGAGGCTCTGTATTAATTATAGGCTCAGCAGCCGGAGTAGCTGTAATGGGTATCGAAAAAATAGACTTCTTTTGGTACCTCAAAAACATCAGCTGGATTGCATTGATAGGATTTATAGCTGGCGCCTTGGTTTTTATCCTACAAAATGCTTAATTTTGATGTTGAAACATTGAAAAGTTATTTATGCAAACAGTATTACATACCGCAGATTCAAGAGGAGATGCCAACCATGGTTGGTTACATAGCAAACACAGTTTTAGTTTTGCAAATTATTACAATCCAGCAAAAACACATTTTGGGGTGTTGCGCGTATTGAATGATGATTTTGTTGCAGCGGCTATGGGATTTGGTTTACACCCGCATGACAATATGGAAATCATTTCTATTCCATTGGAAGGAGATTTAGCGCACGAGGATAGCATGGGCAATCAAACAGTCATCCAATACGGAGACATTCAAGTGATGAGCGCAGGTACTGGTGTTAAGCATAGTGAGTTCAATCACAATAAAGACAAGCCAGTTAAATTTTTACAAATTTGGGTGATGCCTAATAAAAAGAACGTAACACCTCGTTATGATCAAATCACTTTAGATCCTGCAAACAGAATCAATACTTTACAACAAATACTTTCTCCAAATCCTGATGATGCTGGTGTGTGGATTCATCAAGACGCCTGGTTTCATATAGGCAAATTTGATCTTGACTTTACTACAAATTACAAGGTAAAAAAAGCAGGCAACGGAATGTATGCGTTTGTATTATATGGCAGTTTTGAACTTGCTGGTCAAAAATTAAACGAAAGAGATGCATTAGGTATCACAGACTTTGATCAATTCGAATTAAAGGCATTGACGAAGGATGCGGAAATATTACTAATGGAAATCCCAATGCAATTAGCTTAATGCTTAGACTAATCTAAGGACTATTGAATGAAATAGTGTAAAAGAATGTCTTCTTGAAATTTTTGCACATCAACTAATTCAAGATTGTAAGCATTATCTAGGTGATTTGATTTATCTATTCCTAACATCTGGATTGCCTGTTGATCATTTAACAACATTGGTGCGATAAACCAGTACAATTCATCTGCTATATTTTGATCAATTAGGCTTGCATTTAATTTTTGCCCACCTTCAGCCAGGATTGAATAGAGTCCTTTATCCAATAATTGAGCGGTAATAGAGCTAAAAACCAAACCTTCAGAATTAAAAGCACCTTCAATCAACTCAATTGAACTAGCATTGACCGGTGTATTTTTTTGATCAGTAATGAAGTAAATTTTTGTATTTGTTCGATCATAAAAAATGGGAAGTTTATCATATTCTTTATTCAATAAAGTAAGGTCCTTGTCAATTATCACAAGGTTTGTTTCTTTTATTGGATCACCCTCTATTCTAATAGTGAAACTTGCATTATCGTGTAAAATTGTTTTATAGGATGTTAATATGGCATCAGTGTTTGATCTCAATTGAGCATGTACAAATTGCCTCGAATCTTCATTGCTTATCCATTTACTATTATTATTCCGATCTGCAATTTTACCGTCAATTGTACTAGCAGTTTTTAATATGAAGTATGGACGCAGTTTTATATGTTGTGTAAAAAATCTTTTGTTTAATATTATTGCAGAAGGATCATTGATTATTTCAACTTCAATACCAGCTAGTCTAAGCTTTTCGACACTTTCAACTTTTGGATTTGGGTCTAGACTCGCTATGACTACTTTTTTAAATTGATGTTGGATGATTAAATCTACACAAGGGGGTGTTTTGCCAAAATGAGAACAGGGCTCCAAACTAATATAGATGGTGGTTTGACTAAGGTCTGTGGTTTTTTGAAGGGCTTGTTCAATTGCAAAGACCTCAGCATGGGGCCCTCCTAATTTTTGATGAAATCCTTCACCAATAAGCTGACCCTCATGGTCTATTATAACTGCACCTACAAAAGGGTTCGGCCGTATTTCGTTTTCATTTGCAGATTTAGCTAAATTAATACAGTAATCTATAGCCTCTTTCTTATTCATTGATTTATCTTTGCAATTCAAAATTACTCAAACCAAAGCATATGTTTACAGGTATTGTTCAAAAAGGGAAAATACATGCAATTGCTCCATCCGAAGATGGATGGGAACTAGCAATCAATATGGCAAATTTTGCTGCCATTGTTCAAATAGGAGATAGTGTTGCGATAGATGGTGCTTGCCTAACTGTGACTAAAGTGGTGGACGATAAGATGTATTTTTTTGTTTCTACAGAATCGATCGCAAAAACAACCATCAGAAACTATAAGGTTGGAGACACCGTGAATACCGAACTTCCAATGCAACCAAATGGCTACCTAGGGGGTCATTATGTTTTAGGTCATGTGGATGCGACAGCTAAAGTCAATGAAATCAAGATCACCTCTACTGCTTGGTTCTTAACCATTCAAGTACCTGAACAATTTGTAAAATATATTGTTTATAAAGGGTCTATTGCAATCAATGGAGTAAGTCTTACAATCAATGAGGTGCGTGATCAGCTGATTGATCTTTGCATTATTCCAACCACGCTAGACAAGACCAATATCAATCAACTTAAGGTTGAAAGTATTGTGAATATTGAATTTGATATTTTAGCAAAATATACTGAACAGTTACTTCTAAAAAGAAATGTGTAATGTTTGATAAGGTGCAGGAAGCTTTAAATGCTTTTAAATTAGGGGAACCAATTATATTGGTAGATGACGAAGACAGAGAAAACGAAGGGGATATTGTTTTCCCTGCAAGCTTTGCAACTCAAGAAAAAATTAATTTTTGTGCAAAATATGCAAGAGGCTTGGTATGCATTGCAATGCATCAAACAATAGCAAAGCAAATTGGTATAGCACCAGTCAATACGAATCACGCTGATCCTTTTCATACTGCCTTTTATGATTCTATAGATGCCATTCCTGCACTTGGCATCACGACAGGCATCTCTGCAAAAGAAAGAGCCATTACTGCGCGTCAAGTGGTGCATCCCACTGCTAAACCTGCTGATTTTATCAAACCTGGGCACTTATTTCCGGTGGTTTCAAAAGAGGGTGGTTTATTGGTTAGAAAAGGGCATACCGAGGCTGCTGTTGATTTATGTTTATTGACCAATTTGCCACCTGCTGCAATTATCTGTGAAATCATGGACGAGGAAGGAGATATGCTAAGGAGAAATGGCTTAGTTGAATTTGCAAAAACACATCAACTAAAAATGATCAGCATTGAACAGCTGATTGAGTACAGAAAAACACTAGTGAAGGATTTAAAATTAAATGCAGTAGAACAAAATTTTGATCAGCAACCATCAACTGAAATTTCTGCCGTAAGCATAGCACTTATTTCACAAGCGCAACTACCAACTGAATTTGGATTATTTAAATCATTGGTTTTTCAAAATAGTAGCACGAATGAATCACATTTTGTGTTGTTAATGGATACTGATTTATCCAATAAGCCAATCGTACGTTTTCACAGTGAATGCTTAACTGGCGACGTTTTTGGCAGTGTGCGTTGTGATTGTAAAGCTCAATTAAATCATGCCTTAGAACAGATTGCTAAAAATAAACACGGGTACTTAATTTATTTAAAAGGACAGGAAGGAAGAGGTATTGGCATTGGACAAAAGATAGCAGCGTATGATTTGCAGGATAAAGGTGAAGATACCTTCCAAGCAAATCTAAGTTTAGGACTTCCAGTGGATGATAGAAATTACCAAGACGCGATTGCAATACTAAAGCACTTGCGTGTGAATGATTTTTCTTTTATCACTAACAATCCAGATAAGATTGCTGCCATTCAAAATGCAGGATTTCAATTTGAACAAATTGTAGTGCCTCCATTTGTGACAAAGGAAAATAAAAAATATTTACAAGACAAGGCAACTATTGCCAATCATAAAATCACCCTTTAGTATGATCGCCATTATCAAAGCAAATTTCAATGCAACTATCACAGATTTATTATTAGCAGGATGCACATCTGAATTAGATGCTAAAAACCAAGCATATAAAGTCTTTGAATGCGCTGGCGCTGTTGAAACAGTGGTATTTGCCAATCGTGTTATTGAAACAAATCAATACGATTGTGTGGTGGTGATTGGTGCAATTATAAAAGGGGATACAGACCATTACGAATATGTTTGTCAATATGTTACCCAAGGTTTTGCAACCATTGCAGCAACAAAAACAACACCTGTTATCTTTGGTATTTTAACAACGCAAAATGAAGCTTTAGCTTATGAAAGAGCGGCAATTGATAAGATGAATAAAGGTCAAGAATTTGCAGTTACCGCCATGGAGATGATCCAATCTTTTAAATCATTATAGTCAAAATCTAGTTAGTCTCGTTGCTTATTTTTCTTTAAAAATTTATTTCACTTGTTCATACAAGTGATTGATTAAACCGTCGGCCAACCCAATTTTAGGAACATAAATTTCATCTATATTGGCCCATTTCATGGTATATGCATATATGTTCAATGCAGGAACAATTACATCTGCTCTATCTCTTTTTAAAAGATAAGTGTGCATTCTTTCCTCTACAGTCATTGGTTCTAAAACTCTATGGAATTCCCTGATCACCTCAATGGGTATACTCTTTATATTTTTTGAATTAATCATGGAGAATATTTTATTAATATTTCCTCCAGATCCAATGGCTACCAATTTAGGATAGGTTCTCCCAATCTCTTTTAATGTTTGCTTTAGATCTTCCCAAACAGCATCCTCTACTTTGTTTGTCAAAATACGAACAGTGCCGATATTGAAAGATTTTTGAAAAGCGACTGCAGACTTATGAAATAGGGTTACTTCTGTACTACCACCACCAACGTCTATGTATAAATAGCTCTTATTAGCGTCTAATAGCTCTGCAATATGGTTTTCATAAATGATCTCAGCTTCTAAATCACCTGATATGACTTCCACTTTTACGCCTGTTTCAACTTTAATTTCTTTGATAATTTCTTTTGAATTACTAGCGTCTCTCATTGCACTCGTTGCGCAAGCAATATAATGGTCTACTTCATACACTTTCATTAAGGCACTAAATGCATTAATGGTGTTTAAGAGCATTTTCTTTTTTCTGAATCCAATAGAGCCTTTTTCAAATACGTCAAATCCGAGTCTTAGAGGAATACGGATTAGATTTAATTTATTAAATTCTGTTTCAGTTCCATGCTTAACGACTTCGCAAATAAGTAACCTTGCAGCGTTGCTGCCAATATCAATTGCTCCTAAAATCAATGTATGTTATCTTTTACCTTTTAAAAATTTGTACGTTTCCTCCTGTGATTTAAAACGATTTGCTTTGGCCGAAGGTACATATTTATTGCTTAAATCTATATCTAAGATTCTTGCTTTCTGGTTGTCTTTTAATTGAATGTGAATCATATCAATTAATTCTTTTTTAATGACTGGATCTACAATTGGAACTGCAACTTCGATTCTATGGTCCAAATTCCTAACCATCCAATCTGCACTAGAGATAAATACTTTTTGGTTGCCTTTATTATTAAAAATAATCACCCTTGCGTGTTCTAAATACTGGTCTACAATACTTATTGAATTGATTTTACCTGCATTTTTTTCATTTACATTCTTAAGTGTTAGTATACCTCTAATGATCAAATTCACTTTTACACCAGCCTTAACTGCTTTATATAAAGCGTCTAACAGAATGGTATCAGTCAATGAATTTAATTTGACTGTAATGGAAGCGACATAACCTTTTTTTGAAATTTGAATTTCTTTTTCTATCAAGTCCAATAACCCAGAACGCATATTAATTGGTGAAATCAGCAAATTCCTCATTTTAACAATTGGCTTATCACCAAACTGCCAATTTTCCAAATAGTTAAAAATTCTGTTTGATTCGTTCATTAAAGTGACATTCTTGGTCATCAAACAATGGTCGGCGTATATTTTTGCAGTTTTCTCATTTAAATTACCTGTGCTAATGAATCCATACTGTACCAGTTTATTTTTCACTCTTTTCTGAATCACACATAGTTTTGCATGCACTTTCATATTAGGAATTCCTACAAGCACAGTAATACCTTCTTCCTCCATGATGGTTTTCCACTCTAAATTTGCCTCTTCATCAAATCTTGCTTTTAGTTCTAAAAAGACCGTCACCTTCTTGCCATTTCTAGCAGCATTGATCAATGCATTGATCACTTTTGAGTTGGATGCTAAACGATAGGCCGTGATTTTTATAGAAATAACTGTATCGTCCATAGCGGCTTCACGAAGCATATCTATCACAGGATCGTAGGCGTGGTAGGGGAAATGCAACATGATATCCTTTTGCATGATCAAATCAAAAACCATCAGCTTTTTCTTAAACGCAGGATGGATAAAAGGCCTTGGTCTGGTATAATTGGGCTCTTTTATGACATTAGGGAAATCCATAAAATGCCTGAAATTATGGATATGACCTCCTGGGATAATGCTACTCTTTCGGTTTAAGCCTAGTTTCTTAATCAAAAATTCTAGCATTTCTGGATTCATATCCTTTTCATATACAAATCTTACTGGCTTTCCTTTTCTTCTGTTTTTAATCCCTTTAGAAATTTTATCTATAAAATTGATTCCTACTTCCTGATCTAAATCAATCTCAGCATCTTTTGTAATTTTAAATACATGCGCATCAAAATGATTGAATTTAAAATGAGAGAATATGATTGGTAAGTTAAATTCAATTAGATCTTCCAATAGCATAATGGTTGTAAATCCATTTTTGGATGGCAAAATGATGAATCTGCCCACAGATCTAGAAGGCACTTCGATTAAGGCAAATTTTTGTTGGTAGGCATCATTTTTATTGCCCATCACAATTGCTAAATACAAACTCTTGTCTCTTAAATAAGGCAATTGAGGTAGGTTCTCAATCATTAAAGGGATGATATCATGACGCACTTCGTTGTCAAAATAGGTTTTTACAAATTCCTTTTGCTCTGCATTCAATTGCTTGTTATCAACTATTAAGATCTTGTTTGCCTTTAACTCCTTTAAAATATTTTGCCAGATTCGGTTGAATTCATTTTGTTGCCTCAAAACGACGCTTTGAATTTCATCTAAAATCACTTGTGGTGAATCGATGATGTCAATATTTACGCGCTTTTTCTTATCAATCAATTCCACCATTCTTTTTAATGTCGCAACGCGTACTCTAAAAAACTCGTCTAAATTATTAGAGAAAATGCCTAAGAACCTTATTCTTTCTTGTAATGGAACAGAGCTATCGTTTGCTTCTTGTAATACCCTAGCATTAAAACTGAGCCAGCTAATATCTCTAGGAATGTGCTTTTGTTTCATAAAGACTTGATTAATAATCGGTGAATCTACAATATATGTATTTTTTATGTACCTGCTTAACAAAAAGTTAATATTAAAATAATATTTAGGGCACAATTTGTTTACATAGAACTACGTATTTTGTTTAAACAAGACCTCATGAACAAACGCCCATTGGATGTATGTGTAATTAGTGATATTCATTTAGGCACATTTGGCTGCCAGGCACAGGAAGTACTTAATTATTTAAAAAGCATTGAGCCCAAGACCTTGATTCTAAACGGCGATATCATTGATATCTGGCAGTTTAACAAGCGTTATTTCCCTGCAAGTCATATGGCTGTCATCAAGCGTATTTTTAGTATGGCTAGTAAAGGCACTAGAGTGGTCTATATTACTGGTAATCATGATGAAGCTTTAAGAAAGTATGCCAATTTTGAAATGGGAAACATACAATTGACCGATAAAATTGTATTTGAAATCAATGGCGAAAAAAATTGGGTTTTTCATGGGGATGTATTTGATAGAACAACCAAAGGCGGGGCTAAATTATTAGCAAAATTGGGTGGATATGGCTATGATTTATTGATTCTAATTAATAGTGCAGTCAATTATTTTTGTACACTTCTTGGACGTGAAAAAATGAGTATCAGCAAGCAGGTTAAAAATGGGGTAAAGAAAGCTGTATCATGGATCAATAATTTTGAACAAACAGCGGCAGAATTAGCGATAGAGAATGGGTATAAATATGTGATTTGTGGACATATTCATCAACCACAACACCGTGTTGTGACGACTGATAAAGGAAGTGTAACTTATTTAAATAGCGGGGATTGGATCGAAAATTTGACTGCATTAGAATATGCAGATAAAAACTGGACATTATACCAATATGATCCGAATCAATTTGAGAAAGTAGAATCCAAAAAACTAACTAAAATAGTTAATTTACAAGAAGAGCTTACTGTATTAACCAATGAAGTGGCATTTCAAGTATCTATCTAATGAATATACTTTACGCAGTTCAAGGTACTGGGAATGGTCATATTAGTAGAGCCATTCAACTCTATCCATTTTTAAAAACATATGGTAATATTGACTTCTTCATTAGTGGGTCTAATGCTGATCTAAAAACTGACTTACCTGTTGTAGGAAGAAGTAAAGGGATTAGTCTTTTTTATAAAGCGACTGGGGGCTTGGATTATTTAAAAATTATTAGATCATTTTCTTTCAAGATTTTTGTAGACGCCTACAAATTGCCTGTCAATAACTATGACTTGGTCATCAACGATTTTGACTTTGTAACTTCACTGGCTTGTTTATTTAGGAAAAAAAAGAGTGTACAGTTTGGTCACCAGGCAAGTTTTCAAAGCAATAAAACACCAAGGGCAAAAACTAATAACTTTTTTGGAGAATTCATTTTAAAGCATTTTGTAAAAAGCACAGATTACCTAGGCTTGCACTTTAAAGCTTATGATCAGTATGTATTCAATCCAATCATCAAACAAGAAATCATTGATGCTACACCAACCGATGATGGTCATATATCGGTATACTTGCCGCATTATTCTATTGCCTATTTGGAACCGTACTTTTTAGCAGAATCAAAGCATCATTTCGAAGTGTTTAGTGCCGAAGTAACATCTATCAGAAACTATAAAAATATTGTCTACTTTCCTATTAGCAATAGCGGCTTCACTAAAAGCATGATTCGGTCCCATGCAGTCATTACAGGAGGTGGTTTTGAAACTCCTGCAGAAGCAATGTATATGAATAAAAAGGTATTAAGCATCCCTATTTCCAAGCATTATGAGCAATTATCGAATGCAGCTGCGCTATCTGACTTAGGCGTAAAAGTATTATTAAAGATAGACCAAGACTTTCACACTATCTTTACAGACTGGATTCATCATACCGCTCCTGTAAAACTAGATTTAACCCATTCCACAAAGGATATTGTTGCCCAATTAATTAAACAAACACAAAACAGTTAACGATGTACAAAATTTTAAATCAAGAAAAAGAAACAGTTGCGTATATTCAAAACATGATGATCTTGAACAAAAAAAAAGAGAAAGTGATTGGCTTGGTGATTGGAGATTGTTTCTTTGGGAATGACAATAAAGTGATTGGTAAGATCATCGATCAAAAAGTATATCTCTTGAATGGCGATATCATTGGTACTATAGAAACCAATAAAGATAAAAAAGACCCAGAACTTAAAAAAGGGTTGATGCTAGAAGCTTGGGATATCTTGAGCAATATTAAAAGTCACACTTCTGATTGGATTACCATTTCAAAAAAATGGTCTAAAAAATCTTTTATCGAAGTGTTGCTTTAATTTAGCTGACCATCCTGATATACAATTCCTCCACTTTTTTTCTTGCCCAGGGAGTTTTGCGTAAAAATTTTAAGCTGGATTGAATGCTTGGATCAATATTGAAGCAATTGATGGGGATATGTTGCCCTAAATCCTCCCATCCAAAATGACGCACTAATTCCTCCATGATAAAGGCGAGCGTTTTCCCGTGCAAAGGGTCTTTATGCGTTTGTTCCATACACAATATTAAGTAATTTGCCGCTATGAATGTAGACCGGTACTTTTTATTGAATAAGCCAATGAATATGGTGTCTCAATTTGTGAGCACGCACAAGGTGCAACTACTTTCAGATATTGACTTTAATTTTCCAGAAGGCACGCATGCGATTGGCAGGCTCGACCAAATGTCGGAAGGCTTATTATTATTAACGACCAATAAAAAAGTCACAAAATTATTGTTCCAAGGTACGCGTCCACATGTGAGAACTTATTTAGTGCAGGTAAAAAATAAAGTCCATCAAGACACTTTAAAACAATTACGCAGTGGCGTAAAAATATCTGCTTCTAATGGTACAACTTATACCACCGCGCCTTGCAAAGTAGATATCATTGAACCACCAACAAACTTGTGGGAGAACGGAATCGTTTTACATGAAAACCAACAATCAGATTGGTTGCGCATTGAATTAACGGAGGGTAAATATCATCAAGTACGTAAGATGGTAGCCACTATGCACCACCGATGCATACGTTTAGTAAGATGGTCTATAGAAGATCTAAATGTTGAATCTATTACTCCAGGTGAAGTGCAAGAAGTGGACGAAGCGTATTTTTTTAAAGCCTTGAATTTATAATTCACTAAAACCAATCTTTAAATTTACTCAAGTCTACATTGCCACCTGTTAAAATAATACCTACTTTTTTCCCTTTAAATAAATCTGCATTTTTTAATACTGCAGCCAATGGCACAGCGCAACTCGGCTCTATAATAATCTTCATTCTTTCATAAACTAATCTCAACGCTGCTTTAATTTCATCTTCTGAAACTAAAATAATATCAGCAACATGCGCTTGTATAATTTCAAGGGTGCGTTCACTTAAGGTGGTCATTAAGCCATCTGCAATGGTATTGACAAATGGTGCTTTTTCTACTTTTCCTGATTGAATACTCAAGACTGCATCTGCAGCGCCTTCTGGTTCTCCCGCATATACTTTTAATCCTGGTTTAAAATAGAATGCACCTAAACAAGTACCAGATAATAATCCACCGCCACCTACAGGCGTCACAACAATATCTACATCTGGCATGGCCTCAATGATTTCCTTCACACATGTCGCTTGTCCAGTAATGACTTCGTCATTGTCATAGGGATGAATAAATGTGGCGCCAGTTTTGTCCACAATGGCTTGTAAAGTAGATTCTCTTGCAGCTTGATTTGAGGCACAAATTGTGACTTCTGCTCCATAACCTTTTACTGCATTCACTTTTACTTGAGGGGAGGATTCTGGCATCACGATATAAGCTTTGATGCCTAACATTTTTGATGCAAATGCCAATGCCTGTGCATGGTTTCCAGAAGAGTGTGTAGCAACGCCTTTTTCTAATTGCTCCTCTGTTAGTTGCAGGCTCGCATTCATACCACCTCTAATTTTAAAAGCACCAATTTTTTGAAAGTTCTCACATTTGAAATAGAGATCTAATCCATACAGCGCATTGATACTTTTGCAAGTCATAATTGGTGTGTTGTGGATATAGGGAGCGATACGAATCGCTGCTGCTTCAATGGATGCTTTTGTAATTTTCATGGAATGAATTTAAACAATATTTCCTTATCTTGAAGGATGCAAAGTGAACATAAAAAAATTGGCATATGGACAAGCACTTCGCTTGTTGTTGGGAATATGATTGGCGCAGGTGTTTTTTTGATGCCTTCGGCCTTGGCTAGTTTTGGAAGTATCAGTTTAATTGGGTGGATTTTTTCTGCATTGGGTGCGATCGTGATTGCAAAAGTATTTGCCAACCTCAGCAAGTTAATACCGGCTTCTGATGGTGGGCCTTATGCCTTTACAAAAGCAGGACTAGGCGATTTTGCAGGCTTTTTAGTAGGCTGGGGCTATTTAATTTCTGTTTGGACAACCAATGCAGCCATTGCGGTGTCTTTGGTGAGTGCATTGAGCACTTTTTTTCCAATACTGGCTCAAAATTCAAATATCGCTTTAGCAACTGGGTTAGCCTGTCTTTGGTTACTCACTTGGGTGAATACCATGGGTGTATATGCTTCTGGAAGATTAATTCTCATGACCACTGTACTTAAAATAGTGCCGCTTATTTTAGTGGCGATTGGTGGACTTTTATTTTTAGATCCTCAAAATTTGCTTCCATTTAATATGAGTGGGACAAGCAGCTGGCAAGCTATTACTGCGACTACCACTTTAACTTTTTTTGCATTTTTAGGAATTGAATGTGCAACCATTCCATCAAGTAGTGTAGACAATCCAGGAGAAAATATTTCCAAAGCAACCATGCGTGGTGTATGGATAGCTGCTGCAATTTATATTTTTAGCACTGCAGCCATTATGGGGATGATTCCTGCAAGTGCATTACAAAATTCCATTACGCCTTTTGCCGATGCTGCAGAAAAAATTTATGGACATGGTGCAAAGTACTGGGTGAGCGCAGGTGCTGCTATTGCTGCATTTGGCGCATTGAATGGATTTGTATTGGTACAAGGACAAATGCCCTTTGCGATGGCAAAAGACAAATTATTTCCAGCATTTTTTGCAAAACAAAATACTAAAGGAGTCCCAGCTAATGGCGTGATTGTTTCCAGTATCATTATCACTTTATTGATGTTCATGAACAATTCAAAAAATTTAGCAGGTCAATTTAAGTTGCTCATACTACTCTCTACCTTTTTTACTTTGTTACCTTATTTATTTACAACTGTGTCTTATTTAATTGTTCGAGCAAAACAGGCAACAACCTATACTAGAACCAAAACAATTACAGCAATAGGAATAAGCATATTGGCATTTACTTTTTCTATGTGGATGCTCATTGGTTCCGGACAGGAAATTGTTTACTGGGGATTCATCATGCTCATGATGGGCGTGCCTTTCTATGTATATATGGTTTATAAGAAGTAATTTCGTAGTAACTACAACACAAAAATCATACAATGGAAAATTCATATCAAAGATTAATAGAAAATAACAAAAGATGGGTGGCAGAACAGTTACAATTAGACCCCGCATTCTTTGAAAAATTATCCAATGGTCAAACCCCTGAGTACTTGTGGATTGGTTGTTCGGACAGCAGGGTGCCAGCAGAATCCATCACTGGAACGGACCCAGGCGAAATGTTTGTGCATCGTAATATTGCCAATATGGTGGTACATAGCGATATGAATATGCTGAGTGTGTTATCCTATGCGGTTGAAGTGCTTAAAGTAAAACATATTATTGTATGCGGGCATTATGGTTGTGGTGGGGTCATGGCTGCCATGAAAAACCAGCAGTTTGGGTTAATTGACAATTGGTTAAGACATATAAAGGATGTGTACAGGTTTTACCACGAAGAATTAGACGCCATTGAAGATGAAGCTTTAAGAGCTAGAAGGTTTGTAGAAGTGAATGTGCAGGAACAGGTGCACGATTTGGGTAAAACATCGATTGTTCAAAATGCTTGGAAAAGAAACCAGCCATTGCACTTACATGGTTGGGTCTATGATATTCATGATGGATTGATCAATGATTTAGGTGTAAACTTCACTTGTCCAAAAGATTTACACAATGTGTATCATCTTGATTAGCAATAAAATATAGTTTAAAAAAGGAGCGTCAAAAACGCTCCTTTTTTTATGCCTTTACACATTAGTTAATATTAAGTTCATATTGGCTTAACAATTTGGTAACATGACTATTTGATATTTGCCATACAAATAAAATCATATCGTGAAAAGGATACTACTATTTATAATTTGTTTTGTTGCAGCTATTTCGGTTCAAGCGCAAAAAGCAAAATTGACAGGTAAGGTTACAAACGTAAAAAATGATGTTTTAGTTGGGGTTACACTAACTTTAAAATCCGATAAAAGCCAAGTTTCAAAAACAGATATCGAAGGTAGATTCAGCTTCAATATAGATATCAATAAGGCCTACACATTGGATTTCTCTTATGTAGGATATAAAGCAAAATCAATCGATGTAACTGCTGCAACTACTGCAAACGAAGAAATTGTATTAGATGTATTATTAGATGAGTCTGGTAAAAATTTGAGCGATGTGGTGGTTTCTGCTACAAGATCGTCTAATAAAGGTGCTACAGATAATGCATTGATTGCTTTTCAAAGAAATACGAATACAGTTGCTTCAGTCATTTCTGCAGAATCTATTAGAAGAAGTCCAGATAGAAACACTGCTGAGATCTTAAAAAGAACGCCAGGAGCATCTATCCAAGAAGGTAAATACATTATTGTAAGAGGTTTGGCGGATCGTTATAACCAAGCCATGTTGAATGGTATCTTATTAACAAGTACTGAGCCAGATAGAAAAACTTTCTCATTCGATATATTCCCTTCTCAAATTATTGACAACATCATTATCAATAAAGCATTCGTTCCAGAATTACCAGGTGAGTGGGCTGGAGGATTAATTCAAGTGAATACCAAAGATATTCCTACTAAGAACTTCTTTAATATACAAATAGGAACTAGTGCGAATTCTCAAGTTACAGGTAAAGATTTCTTAAAAGATGTTGGCGGAAAGACAGACTGGTTGGGTATTGATGATGGCACAAGATCATTGCCTTCTGGTTATTCTACAAAATCAAATTTTGATACATCAAGTGCTGCATCAAAAATTGGAATTGGAAAACAACTGTCCAATAACTGGGCACCAGTAATGGTTACCGCGAAACCAAATACCAGTTTACAAATGAACGGTGGATTTTCTGGAACGTTTTTGGGTAAAAAAATTGGTGGTATCATTGGAGTAAACTATTCAAATACGTATCGTCTTCTAGATAATTCCAATAATCAAAATGGTTTTGCAGATGGAAGTTTCTTTCCTGTCACTAAGTTGAATGATAAAAAATACATCGAAGATATTAATTTGGGTGCAATTGCTGGATTATCCATGTTTTTAAATCCATTGAATAAAATTAGTTATAAGGCAATCATCAACGTAAAAACCGCGAATTCATTCAATTCAAGAACGGGTACAGATTATAGTAGACAAGACCTTGTAAAGGGTAATGAATTTGTTTTTGGTCAAAATGTATTTTTTACCAATCAATTAAATGGTGAACATAGTTTATCTCAAAAGTTAAAGTTCAATTGGTATGGTGCATTTAATATCTTAGATGCTTACACACCTGATCAAAGAAGACTTTTATATACAAAGAGTGCAAATGGAGTAGATCCTTTTGTATTGAATATTTCTAATACTTTATCTCAACAATCTGGTAGTCGTGTATTCCAAACATTATCCGATTATATCTATACAGGTGGTGGTGATTTGACTTTAAAACTAAAGCAACAAACCATTAAAGCTGGTTATATGTTGCAAATTAAAGATCGTATGTATGATGCACAATTATTTGCAGTATACTTACCAAGAGATAATGCTGCTTTAAGACTACTAGATCCTGCTTCTGCTTTTGTACCTCAAAACTTTGGTAATGGATCTGATGACAAA
>JBILAW010000075.1:0-8559 GCA_044354025.1 Sediminibacterium sp. | reverse complement strand
GGCATATTCAATTTGTCTACAACTAGGTATATTTTTCCATTGGTATTGTCCCAATAAAAATCATAAAAACCTTTTCGCAATTCCATATTTTTTGTTTTCTCTGCAATGGTTCCAATTTGAGAAAATCCGAAAAAAGGGATTGCTAATAATACAAGTATCTTGCGCATATGTATTTATTTTGATTTGACATAAAAAATCCCGCATAAAGCGGGATTTGTATTAAGCTGTTTTAATTAAGCTGTTGGATTGTTGTCCGTACCTGGAGTTTCAAAAAGTGAAGGTGTAACAACAGGCGCTGCCACAGGGGCTGCAACTGGAGCGACTACTTTCTTAGGAGCTGTCTTCTTTTTAGCAGGTGCCTTCTTCGCCACCGACTTTTTCGCAACTGCTTTTTTAGCAACAACTTTCTTTGCTACTGCTTTTTTAGGAGCTGCTTTCTTTTTTGGAGCTGCCTTCTTTGCTACTGCTTTTTTTGGAGCGGTCTTCTTTTTTGCAGGCGCCTTCTTAGCTACTGCTTTTTTTGCTACTGCTTTTTTAGGAGCTGCTTTCTTTTTTGAAGCTGCTTTCTTTTTTGCTACTGCTTTTTTAGGAGCGGTCTTCTTTTTTGAAGCTGCTTTCTTTTTTGCAGGTGCCTTCTTAGCTACTGCTTTTTTCGCTACTGCTTTTTTAGGAGCTGCTTTCTTTTTAGCAGGGGTTGCTTTTTTAGCAGTTGCTTTTTTCGCTACTGCTTTCTTTGCTTTTGCTTTTTTCTTGCTTGCCATAAACGTATGTTTTTTTAAGGATTTTTGATTTTCATAAAATTACATTCTTTTATTGTAACAAAATAAAAACAATTTAAATTTTTAATAATAGATTTGTTTTATGCAAACAAGTGTTACCATGGTTTTAGGGGCATCGACTAACCCAGAAAGATACAGTTTTATGGCTACGGTCATGTTAATGGAAAAAGGACATGCAGTTTATGCATATGGGATTAAGAAAGGCATGATCCAATCTTTGCCTATCGTGCAAGACTGGCCAAAAACAGGCTCCATAGCGACTTTGACTTTATATTTAGGGCCTACTGCACAAGCCGAATATTACGATCAGATGATTGCGCTAAAACCAGAACGGATCATTTTCAATCCAGGAACTGAAAATCCTATTTTAGTTCAATTAGCGCATGCAGCAGGTATATCCACACTAGAAGCATGTACTTTAGTGATGCTAAGCACCGGCCAATATTAAGAAAATATTAATAAGCCTGACCCCATGCGGCTCGGTCCAGCATCCTATATTGAATGGATTCACTAATATGCTGATTTTGAATATCTTTTGACCCATCTAAATCTGCGATAGTTCGTGCTACTTTGATGATTCGATCATAGGCCCTAGCACTCAGCTGGAATTGTTCCATCGCAATCTTTAATAATTTTGCAGAAGCATCATCTAATTGCGCCCATTTTTTTAATTCATAAGATTGCATTTGGGCATTGGTAATGATACCAGAACGCTCGTTAAATCTTTTCAATTGAATGGCCCTTGCGTTCTGTACCCTTTCACGAATGGTCATTGAGTTTTCTGTATTGGCATGGTTGGTGAGCTCCTCGTAACTTACAGGTACGACTTCAATTTGTAAATCAATCCTGTCTAACAATGGCCCCGAAATTTTATGCAGGTATTTTCTCACATTACTAGGACTGCAAGTGCAGGCTTTTTGTGGATGATTAAAATACCCGCAAGGACAAGGATTCATGGAGGCAAAAAGCATAAATCTACTAGGGAACTCAACGGTTTGCCTAGACCTTGAGATGCTGACAAATCCCGCCTCCATGGGTTGGCGTAAAATTTCGATGGCTGCCCTGCTGAATTCCGGCAGCTCGTCTAAAAATAAGACACCGTTATGTGCCATTGAAATTTCACCAGGTTGAGGAATAGATCCGCCACCCACTAATGCAATGGCTGAAAGGGAATGATGCGGATTTCTAAATGGACGTGTATGCATCAATCCAGATGGAGGGGATAATTTACCCATCAAGCTATACACTTTACTTGTTTCTAGGGTTTCCTTGTGGCTCATTGTAGGCAGGATGCTAATACTGGTTTTTGCCAACAATGTTTTTCCTGCGCCTGGTGGTCCAACCATGATTAAATTATGTCCTCCTGCAGCGGCGATTTCAATCGCTCTTTTTGCTTGAAACTGTCCTTTGATAAAAGCAAAGTCAACCGGGTAAATGATGGATGCTTCTTTGTCTGAATCATTTTTTTGAAAAGGGCTAAACAATTCGGGATGGTTACAAAACTGAGTGACTTCATTGAGGTGATCAAATGCATATACTTTAAGCCCCTCAATAAGGGATGCCTCGGCTGCATTTAAAGATGGAATAATTAATCCATCAAGGCCAGCATCTTTGGCATAAATCGCCATCGCAAGCACACCTTTGATAGGTTGAAGCGCGCCATTTAAACTAAGTTCACCCATCATTAAGTAACGCGTTAACACGGCTGAATTGACTATTTGGTCCGATGCCGCAAGGATACCAATTGCAATGGGGAGATCAAAAGCAGGACCTGTTTTTTTGATATCAGCAGGGGCTAAATTGATGACCAATTTTGTTCTTGGCATCTGAAATCCATTGGCCTTGATCGCGATTTCTGTGCGATGTAAACTTTCTTTCACTGCTGTGTCCGGAAGTCCAACAATGCAATAGCCTTGCCCCATACTCACATTGACTTCTACCTGTATCCCAATGGCATCCATGCCAAATAAGCAAGCACCTCTAGTTGTTACGAGCATGTTTCTTTGAAAAATAGCAAAAAATTGAAACCGTATTTAAGTATTTATACGTTCAATCAAGTCCACAACCCCTTCTCTTTCTAAAATAAGGTAGCCAATTCTATCCTGGCTTACCCCTTTTTCCAAAGTGTAATTGAAAATGAGTGCTTTGTTAATGATTGAAGTTTCAAAATAACAAAATTGAATATGCGGATAGACCTTAAGTGGCGCACTAATTTCATATAAATGCGTAGATAAAATACATAAGGATTGTTTTAAACCTTGTAAACCTTCAATCACTTTTGTACTACACTTCATTGCATCAATGATATTGGTGCCTTTAAATAATTCGTCTATGAGTACTAGGTATTTTTTCCCATCCATGACCTGCGTTAAAGTATGTTTAATGCGTTGTACTTCATTAAAGAAATAACTTTCTCCTTTAAGCACATTGTCTGCAGTGGTTAGATTGGTGATAAGCCCATCTAAGATAGTGAGCTTGCATTTTTTTGCTGGCACACCCATCCCAATATGCGCTAGGTAGGCTAGTATCCCAACTGTTTTTATAAAAGTACTTTTACCGGCCATATTTGCGCCAGTTAAAAATAAAAAACCGGATTCAGAACTTAAACTCAAATCATTAGCGACTGCATTGGTTACCAGCGGATGCACTGCGCCCTCAAATTCAATCATTGGGCTAGCTTGATCCACCCATTCTGGAAAGTTGAACTGGTATGCCTGCATCGCTGTGGCCATACTATAATAGGCATCTAGCACATAGAAATCGTTTTGTAAATTTTTTAATTGTGCTTTATATTGGTAATAAAAAAAATAGCCCAACTCCAATACTGCTTGAGGATCTTTTTTTAAATCTTTGCTATCCACTCTAAGACAATCTAACTGCTTGATATATTTTTTGATAGGCGCTATCAATGCATTTAACTCAGTGTTATTTGAATAAGTCTCAAACACTTTAAGCCACTGGTCCAGTGCTTGGACAAAAGTCAATAAGTGCTGCACCGAATAAGCAATTAGGGCATAATCTGTTTTATTCCAAAATTGATACCAATAGGCGCCTAGTAAACCAATCTGTTTAGGGATGGGTGAAAAGCTATTTCCATAAAATTGGTCAATGACCAAACAAGTCCCATTGGAAATTTTCATTTGGTCCAAAAAGGCTTGCTCTGCTATAAAAATTTGTAAGGCGGATTGTCTTGATTCAATAGCATACTTGGTCTCTAAAGGATGCGTGATCAGCTGCATCCATTTTACTTTACCACCATTTGTTTTACAAAAATCTAAATGACTAGCAAGTCCTTTAGACTCGTTGTTGTCTAATAGTCCAATATCAAGTATCGTCGTTTTATCTACCTGCATTTAACTTCTTGTAAACTGGATTCTACTTCCTTTTTGTGCTTCGTTGAACTGACCCTGATGGTAAACAAGATGGCCATTGACAAAAGTTGATTGAATGCTATAAGGAAATTGGGTGCCTTCAAATGGGCTCCATCCGCATTTGTACAATATATTGTCTTTAGTAACCGTGTAAGGCAGTTCTTTTACAAGTACAAGATCTGCATAATAGCCTTCTCTAATAAAGCCTCTTTCTTTAATTTGAAAACAAGTAGCAACAGCATGGCTCATTTTTTCTACCATTTTTTCCATGCTTAGTTTGCCTTCATGCACATATTTTAGCATCAGCATCAAACCATGTTGCACTAAAGGCAACCCTGCATGCGCATTTACGTAGGCCTCTTGCTTTTCTTCCCAAGTATGTGGTGCATGGTCTGTAGCAATAATATCTAGTTGGTCATTCAATAAGCCTTCCCATAATGCCATTCTATTTTCTGCTGATTTAATGGCTGGGTTACACTTGATTAAATTACCCTTTGCAGCATAATCGTCTGCTGTAAAATGTAAATGATGCACACAGACTTCTGCAGTAATGCGTTTTTCGGCCAATGGTTTAAGGTTAGAGAACAATTGTAATTCTTTGGCAGTGCTAATATGCAATATGTGCAATCTTGTATCAAATTTTTTAGCCAATTGGATAGCTTTAAAAGACGACTCAAAGCAAGCATCCACATCTCTAATAATAGGGTGGTCGCTTGGTTCTAAAATTGTTTTGGTTGCTTCTACATTGGCCTTATTCTTTTTAATGATCGCTTCTTCTTCACAATGTGTAGCAATTAATAATTCAGATCCTTCGAAAATGCGCTCTAATACAATTGGGTTGTCTACTAATAAATTACCGGTTGAGGATCCCATGAAAATTTTTACACCACAAACTTCATTTTTCTTTGCATTGGTTTTTAAAATTTCTTCTACATTGTCCTGAGAAGTGCCCATGAAAAAAGAATAGTTCGCCAAAGCATTTGAGGCTGCAATCTGGTATTTATCTTCTAATAATTCCTGTGTAAATACTGGAGGATTGGTATTGGGCATTTCCATAAAACTTGTGGTGCCTCCTGCTACAGCTGCTTTTGCTTCTATATAGATATTAGCTTTATGGGTCAAGCCGGGCTCTCTAAAATGCACTTGATCATCTATCACACCTGGCAAAAGAAATTGTCCTTCACCATTGATTTCTTCTACTGCATAGCTTGGTTCAATTGTAGTTGCTATTTTTTCTATCCTTCCATCTTTTATTAAGACATCTCCTACAAGGCGACGACCTTCATTGACGATGGTGGTGTTTTTAATTAAGTAGTTTGACATAAATAGTTATTTAGTTTTCTATAAGAATAGTGAAGAAAACAAAGTTGGTTTTTATTTTATCTATATTAGAAAATAAAATATTATCTTTCTTATTGTTTGTTAGTCCGTAACTAAATTTAACTTCAGGTGAAATGGTTGCATATCTCAGGTAAAAGCTTAATCCAACGCCAATCTCAGCTCCCATATCTGTTCCTTTGTATGCACTTGGGTAATCGGTTGAACTAAAGCTTCCTTTTGGATTAATTTTTCCAGGTCTATTACTTGCCAAGTCAAAATCAAATTTTCCTCCAAAAATTAAATAATGTTGCATAAAATCGGCAAATCTGAATCCGTTATATCTATCTGATTGGAATTTTATAGCTATAGGAAGTTGTATAATACTGGGTTGTGTACTAAATTTCTGCGTAGAACTTGGGGTTTCTTTGATATTAAAATTGAAGCTTTTGTTACCGCTAATTAAAAAATTAGGATTAGCTCTTATATAAATATTGTTTGTTATTTTTTTTGTACCTACCAAGCCTAAATTAAAAAATGTAGTATTCATTGGACTTATTTGGATGATACTTTTTGGGTCCTGAAGTGAAGCACTTGAAGATAAAAATCTACCATCAAAATTATAGGATGTATAATGCGATACTAAGCCAAAGCTTATACCAAAATAATAAGGTAATTGATCTTGATTTGGACGAAATACCTGGTCCCTTTGTGCTATTGCAGCACTGCTAATACATAAGCTAATGACTAAATAGCTTATTTTATTCCGCAATAAATACTGCATATGCCTAAAGTTAATTTTTTTTGAATGACTTGTTTAAATCCAACTTGCTCAAAAATTTGAATAAATGCAGCACCCTCTGGAAAAGCAATCACACTATCATTTAAATATTGGTAGGCAGCTCTGTTGCCTGAAAATAATTTTCCAATGGTTGGTGTAACCCAGTTCATGTAAAATTGATAAATAGGTTTGAACCAAAAACTACTTGGTTGAGAAAATTCAAGAATCACCAATTTACTACCAGGTTCTAAGACCCTATAAATTTCACTCAATCCTTTTTCTAAATTGGCAAAGTTACGAACGCCAAAAGCGACCATGGCAGCATCAAAGGTTTGGTCATCAAAAGGGATAGCAGTGCTGTCACCAGTGATCAATTGAATGCGATCACTCAATCCTTTATCTGCAATTTTAATTCTTCCGTATTGCATCATGCCTTCGGAAATATCAATCCCAGTAATTTTTTTTGGCGCAATTGTTTTATCTGCCATCAAAGCCATATCGGCTGTTCCAGTAGCGATATCTAGTAAATGGTTGATCTTTTGTTGACCAAAATAAGCAATGGCTTTCTTGCGCCATCCTTGGTCAATCCCCAAGCTTAAGAAGCGGTTTAAAAAATCATATCTTTTTGCAATATGATCAAACATGGTAGCAACCTGTTCTTTTTTGGCAGCATGACTTGCTGCATAGGGTACTATTTTATCGTGTTCATATTCACTCATGGGGCAAAGATATTGATTTTGTGGATGCTTTGATTATCTTCGTTTTCATGAAAGCAAGGATCTATAAATCTACCGGTAGTTGGTATAGCGTAAAGCTAGAAAATGGCCAATTTTGTCAAGCCCGTATCAAGGGGGTGATTAAATTGGATGCCATCACTTCTACCAATCCAATTGCCGTGGGCGATTGGGTGGATTGCTCTATAGAGGAGGATACAGAGCAGGCGGTGATGATTCATACTATATCAGTAAGAGACAATTATGTGGCCAGACAGTCTCCCCATAATAAAAGACAACAACATATTATAGCCTCTAATATGGATCAATCTATTTTATTAGCAACATTAAAATCTCCAAAGACCTCACAAGGTTTTATTGATCGATTTTTGGTGTCTTGTGAAGCCTTTCACATTCCTGCCATCATCGTGTTTAACAAAGCTGATATATATGGGCCCGAGGAATTAGAAAGGTATGTGGAATTAGAAGCAATGTACCAGGCAGTGGGGTATAAAGTATTGTTGATTAGTATCGAACAAAAAATGGGACTTGAACCTTTGGATGCGTTATTGAAAAATAAAACGACTTTAGTAAGTGGACATAGTGGGGTGGGTAAATCTTCCTTAATTAATTATTTATTTCCAGACCTTGATTTAACAACACAAGAAGTGAGTGGATGGAGTGGCAAAGGAATGCATACGACTACTTTTGCGCAAATGTATGATTACCCTGGAGGTGGCGCTGTGATTGATACACCGGGTATGCGTGAATTAGGATTGGTGAATTTAGCGAAAGAAGAATTAGCACAATACTTCCCAGAAATGCGCGCGAAAATGGAGGGCTGCCAATTCAATAATTGTCAACATATCAATGAACCAGGATGCGCTGTGAAAGCTGCGGTGGAAAAAGGATTGATTTCGGAAGCACGCTTTTTTAGCTATGTGGATTTATGGCATGGCATAGAGGAAAAAAAATACTAGACTCTTATTCGCTAGCTTTCTTGGTCGCATCTGGTGCGTCGTTGTAATCGCTAAACCAAGAAGCATATTTGACATAATTATTGGAGATACGATTGATCTCTCCATGAATTAAATCCTCGGAAACCATCTTCACTTTTTTTGCAGGCACGCCAGCATAAATACTTCCAGCTTCTACAATCGTTCCTTCCAATACAACGGCTCCAGCCGCAATGATGGCATTGGAATGTACCACACAGGCGTCCATTACAATACTGCCCATACCAATTAATACATTGTCATGAATGGTACAACCATGTACCATGGCATTGTGACCAATCGATACATTGTTTCCAATAGTGGTAGGATGTTTTTGATAGGTACAATGAATAATAGCCCCATCTTGAACATTCACTTTATCACCCATTTTGATAAAATGCACATCCCCCCGAATCACTGCATTGAACCATACAGAGCAATCTGCGCCCATGCTTACTTCACCCACAATGGTGGCGTTGGGAGCAATAAAACAATTTTCACCAATTTGAGGTAGTTTTCCGTTAACGGGTAGTATGGTTGCCATAAAAATGCGACTTTTGTACTGCAATTTATACCGAATGTCCAGATTAAACAATAGACAAT